>CAYSHR010000198.1:0-6815 GCA_964430795.1 uncultured bacterium | reverse complement strand
CCGCGAAAAGCGCGAAAAAGATTTTGGAGGACGCCATTCTGCTGGAAGAAGCAGGCGCTTTTATGATTGTCCTCGAATGCATTCCTTCAAGGGTCGGCAAACTTGTCAGCGAAAAAGTCAGCGTGCCCATCATTGGAATCGGCGCTGGTCCTGATTGCGACGGGCAGGTTCTTGTAGTTAACGACATGCTGGGAATAAAAGCCGGATATTCCCCAAAGTTCGTCAAAAAGTTCGCTGATCTTGATACGGTAATGAGAAACGCGGCAAGGACCTTCAAGGAGGAAGTCGAGCAGACAATCTTTCCATCGAAAGATCATAGCTTCTCAATGCCGGATGAAGAGTTTGAGAAAATAAATTAATTTCCAGACAGCCGGCTCTGTGATTGCCCCAATACTTATTTGATCGAAAGCAGGAATAATGCTGAAAGAAAAAACCGACGTGCAGAATGAACTGGATAACCGGAAAATAGCCATTGATAAAGTCGGGGTAAAAAATGTCCAATACCCAATCACTGTTTTGGATAAAACCGCCGGAGTCCAGCAGACAGTGGCCGAGATAAATATGTACGTCAACCTGCCTCATCAATACAGAGGCACTCACATGAGCCGGTTTTTGTCGATTCTAAACGAGAACAGGGATGAAGTAACCATAAAAACAGTGCCGAAAATCCTCCACGCCATGAGAGAGCGCCTTAACGCTGAATCGGCTCATGTGGATATTACCTTTCCATATTTCATGAGAAAAAAAGCCCCTGTTTCCGGCGAGGAAAGCCTTCTGGGGTATATATGCACCATTCATGGTGTGACCAATTCAACTCTCGATCTGGGAATTGAGGTCGAGGTGCCGGTGACAACCTTGTGCCCTTGCTCCAAAGCCATTTCGGAAACCGGCGCCCACAATCAAAGAGGAAACGTAAAAGTAGCGGTGAGGTTTGATAAGTTTATCTGGATAGAGGACCTTATCGCCATTATAGAAGAATCGGCATCCTGCGACGTCTATTCGTTATTAAAGCGGGAAGATGAAAAATATGTAACAGAAAAGGCATATGGCAATCCAATGTTTGTGGAGGATGTGGTCAGAACCAT
This sequence comes from uncultured bacterium, assembly GCA_964430795.1. Taxonomy (GTDB): domain Bacteria; phylum Lernaellota; class Lernaellaia; order JACKCT01; family CAYSHR01; genus CAYSHR01. The sequence goes on along the minus strand of CAYSHR010000198.1, from coordinate 5,730 downwards.
CTCCCAGAAGCTTGACGGGAACGAAAATATTGTGTGGTTTTCCGTGGGATGCGAAACCCTGGAGTCCATTCATAATCACAACGCCTACGCCTTTATCGAACAAGACAAAAGGAAAGAAAAATGAGTCGTACAATAGCCTTCGCCGGAAAAGGCGGAACCGGAAAAACCACCACATCCTCTCTTTTTATAAATAGCCTGGCAAAAAATGGTAAAGTCCCCATTCTCGCCATTGACGCCGATCCTAATTCAAATCTGGGTGAAGCTCTTGGAGTCGATGTTGACAGGACTATTGGACAGGCGAGAGAGGAATTTTTTGGAGAAAGGGCAAACATCCCCTCGGGCATGCCCAAAGAAGCTTATATTGAAATGAAACTGAACACCTCCCTTATCGAGGAAAAGGATTTTGATCTTATGGTGATGGGCCGGCAGGAAGGAGCGGGTTGCTACTGCTACCTAAACAATATTCTCAGGCATTTTATCGAGACTACCGCCTCAAACTATCCAATTACTATTATCGATAATGAAGCGGGAATGGAACATCTGGCCAGAAGAACAACTCGAAAAATTGATAATCTTGTAATCGTGAGTGATTATTCCATCAAGGGATTAAGAGCCGCGGGAAGAATTGTCGAGCTTATTGAAGAGCTGGACTTGACAGTCTCAGGCAAACACCTTGTTGTTACAAAAGCGCCAAAAGAGGTTGACCCTCTATTTACGGAAGCTGTTGAAAAGCTGGACCTCGAATTTTTGGGATACATTCCAAACGACAGCCAGGTGGCCCAATTTGATCTTCTACAGAAATCCTTCCTGGAACTTCCAAAAGAGAACGAATCCCTAACAGCGGTGGGAAAGATGGTGGAAAGGCTGACGCGATGACTCCAAAGAGATATTTTCCTGGGATGGAATTGCCTAAACAGAATAATGTTGAGGTGTCCATCAAGCGCGCCCTGGATAAATATGCAAACCTGGACATTGATGACGTTGTTTTACGTCTTGGCTGTGAAAAAACCGAGGTTGTTGGGAAACCTGGAATTTCCATGGTTTTCATGGGTTCTCCGGTTAATGCCTCATGGCCCGAAGGCAAGGCTTTTTACCCTGACGGCAAAGCCCTTCCCGAGTTTTTCCGAGCTTTTATCCTTCATTATCTGGTATCAAAAGGGCGCGCCCTTAAAGGCGAACTGATAACCTTTGTTCAATGTCCGGCAGGAAAAGTATATGAAGGGCCCTTTAATAAAATGACTAAAGATGTTCTTCTGGATACTTTTGGTCATAAGCCTGATCTTTTCTTAAACGCGGCTAAGACTCTTGGTTGGGAAATCGCCGAACTTGGCGACGCCTCGGCCGTTGCGCGCCCTTTCCCTAAAGTGCCCATGACTTTTGTTCTCTATAAAGGAGATGATGAATTCGCGCCGGACGCCAGCGTGTTTTTCGATAAATCCGTTACCGATTTTCTTCCTGAGGAAGATTTAAAACTAATATGCGGCATGATGATAGGATCAGCAAAAAAAGAAGCCGCGAAAATCGAAGGAGCAAAAATATGAAACTGGCTGTCAGCGGCAAAGGCGGCGTGGGAAAAACCACAGTTGCCGCCCTCCTTGCCAGAATGTTCGTGTTAGATGGAAAAAAAGTGTTGGCCATTGACGCGGACCCTGTGGCGAGCCTGGCCAATTCCCTTGGCATGAAAGAGGCGGACTCCATAATCCCAATAAGTGAGATGAAAGATGAAATCGAAAAGCGCACAGGAGCCAAAGCCGGCACTTTTGGCGCCTATTTCAAAATGAATCCGAAAGTCCACGACATGCCCGATACTCTGTACAAGGAGATTGACGGTATTCGCCTTATGGTGATGGGCACGGTGGAGCAGGGAGGCGCCGGGTGCGTCTGCCCGGAGTCGGTTCTCCTGAAAACTCTGGTTTCTCATCTTCTGATACAGAGAGACGAGGTTGTTATACTCGATCTTGAAGCGGGAGTTGAACACCTTGGAAGGGGTACGGCCCACGCTGTAAATCTTATGCTCGCCGTTGTTGAGCCGGGCACAAGAAGCATGGACGCGGCAAAGAAAATCAAAAAGCTTGCCGGTGATATCGGCATCAAGAACGTCGCCCTTATCGCCAACAAAGTGCGCTCGGATAAGGACCTGGAAATAATCAAAAATGGGCTTCCTGATATGAGCCTTCTTGGAAAAATGCCGTATGAAAGCTCAATAATAGAATCCGACCTTTCAGGAAAGCCGCCTTTTTCCGATGGAAATTTCCCGGATGACTTGAAAGAGATTTTTGAAAACGTCAAGAAATACGGATCAGCGGAATAGGCATACAATATCTGGAGAATCAATGAAGATTGCCATAATCGGCGCCGGCGCCGTAGGTTCAATATTCGCCTCCCTGTTAATCAAAAGCGGGCAGGATGTAACACTCATCGGCAAGGATCCCGGCAAAGTTTCTCTTCTTAATGAAAAAGGCATCAAAGTCGAGGGAGTTTCAGGGAGCTTCACCACGCCTGTAAAAGCAGTCATTGACGCCAATGACGCGGACCACGGGGATCTTCTGCTGGTCTGTGTTAAAGCATATGACACCAGGCGGGCAATAGAAGAGCATAAATCGATTATCGGACCAGACACCATGGTCCTTACTGTTCAAAACGGTCTTGGCAATGTTGAACAGATCAATCATGTCTGCGCCAAAGAAAAGATCCTGGCCGGAACCACGGCCCAGGGTGGATACCTGATAAACACAGGGCATCTGCATCACGCTGGAATGGGAATGACCCATATTGGACAAGCTTTTGGAAAAAATGGTAAGGGCTCCCGATCTATTGCCGATCTATTTAACAACGCCGGCATTAAGACTGAAATTTCGGAAAATGTTGACGCTCTGATTTGGGCAAAACTTGTCGTAAGCGTTGGTATCAACGCCCTTACCGCCCTGCTCAAAATTAACAACGGTAAAACAACCACGTTAAAATGGGCAAGAGAAATTCAAAAAGAAGCTGTCGCGGAAGCGTTGGCTGTGGCAAAAAAAGAGGGAATCGATTTTGATTATGACGAGGTTGCCCGGCGAGTCGTAAATGTCGCCAATGTCACATCGGAAAATGTCTCTTCCATGCTGACAGATAGACTGAATCATAGAAGAACCGAGATAGATTACATAAACGGCGCCATTTGTAACCTGGGCAAAAAGCACGGAGTTCAAACCCCGGTAAACAGCACCCTGACCAGCCTTATAAGAGCGACTGAAGAGGTCTATGGAAAGACGGTCTGATTCACCCTATCTTTCTTCCAGCACCACCTTGTGAGCCATAAGATCGATTTCGATAATCTCACCTTTTACTTTGACCTTTTCACCTAGAAGGCTGCTCATTAGAACACCCCCTTTTTCAGGTTTGATAAAAGTGACATTTTCAAGAAACAGCTCTTCTTTTCCATCTTTTTTCAAATAAGCGTTTGATTCACACATGATTTTTACCTTTGACTATTAGTGTTTAAAACTTCTCTGCCCTGTAAATACCATGGCGGCGCCCTTTTCGTTGCAAGCCTCGATGGACTGGTAATCGTTCATCGAACCGCCGGGCTGTACAACCGAGGTTACACCTTCTGCAAGACCGACGTCAATACCGTCTCTAAAAGGGAAAAAAGCGTCAGAGATCATAGTCGCGCCTATTAGCCCGCCTCTTTGAGCCTCCACTTCATTCATAAATGCCTTTGCCATGGCTGGATTTTCCCTGAGAATATCATTATAGGGCTTGCCGGTTTCCTCAAAACAGAGTCTGTCGGCAAGTTTTCTATAAGCCTTATCCTTGGCTATTTCAGCCACTCCCACTCTATCCTGCTCTCCTGTTCCAATACCCACGGTGCATTGGTCTTTGACGTAAAGAACGCTATTGCTGGTAAGGCCGGCTTCAATAAACCAGCCAAAAAGCATGTCGTCATACTCAGCTTCCGACGGCTTTCTCGAAATGGTATAGCTCTTTCCCTTGTAGTCGGAGGTAGCCGGTGTAAAGTCTTCTTTTGTAAGTATTTTTGAGGCAAAGCTGGTCTGTGCGATAATTCCACCATCCATGAGGCTTTTAAAATCAATAACCCGCTGGCCGACGAATTCATTCAATTTTTCAATGCCGTCGATTTTGATGATTCTGAGATTTTTTCGCGTAGCCAGAATCTCGAGGGCGCCCTGTTCATATTCAGGCGCGGCCACAACTTCCGCGTACCTCTGACTTATCCGGGTAGCGGTAATTTTATCTACAGGGCGGTTAAAAACTATGGCGCCCCCAAAAGCCGCCACCCTGTCGGCAAGGTCTGCTTTTACATAAGCCTTTACAAGTGAGTCGTCACAGGCGGCGCCGCAAGGATTATTGTGCTTGAGGATAACGCACGTGGGTTTTTTTGAAAAATAGCGTATTATGTTAAGGCCATTATCCACATCAGTAAGATTGGTTTTCCCCGGATGTTTGCCGGACTGAAGAAGTTCCATGTTGCCCACAAGAAATCTTCCGGGCGCCAGGGTTTTTATCTTGCCCAGAACCAGGTTTCCATTAATCAGCCTGTACATGGCCGCTTCCTGTCCCGGATTTTCACCATACCTGAGACCTTTTTCAATATTGTCGATAACCCATGTGACCTTCTCGTATATCAATGTCTGTTCCTTTTCACCGTGGCCAAAAGTAACGGTCATCTTATTGGGAAAATTGTCGTCCATAATTGTGTGATAGGCTTTTTTCAGATTATCAGCCATTAACTTTGCCCCTTATTTATTCTGGAAGTTATAGCAGGCGACCAAATTACGGTAATCGTTTTTTGCCAGATATTGTGAAATGGCGGCGTCATATTTGGCGGTATGAGCGAAAGCTTTACACGCGAGATTATACCGCAACTCCAGAGTTGTACTTCCATGGCCTTCTCTTAACTCATCTACAATTCCGGAATAATCATCCGGATCTGTAACGCTCGCGACTCTGAGGTAGTTCTTCGCCGCCGCCCTTACCATGGTCGGACCGCCAATATCGATATTCGCCCTGGCTTTTTCAACAGTAACATCATCGGCCGCGATGGTTTGAGCAAATGGATAGAGGTTCACCACCACCATATCGATGCTTCTGCCCTTGGTTCTCTCAAGGTCGCTCTGGTGACTTTCATTATAGGTTTCAGTAAGCAGTCCCAGGTAGATTTTAAAATCGAGGGTTTTTACAAGGCCCCCCTGAGTTTCGGGCTGTCCGGTATATCCACTGACTTGTTTCAGATTTTTCTCACTTTTCTCCCCTAATATTTCCTTTAATTTCTGATAAGTTCCACCTGTGGAAAGAATCAGAACATCAGGGTTAATCTCTATCAGCGCCGGCATAAAGCTCTCCAGACCGGTTTTGTCCGAAACGCTTATAAGGACCGTACTTACTTTCACGCTGTTATCGATTTTTTCCACAAAATTGACTGTCATTAATGCTCCTGAAAATTCGCGTTATAGACGAAGACCCTTTGGAACCGGTTGGCCGTCAAGAAATAAAACTCCATCATCTGAAATTCCAAACCGCCCATCAGCTATCATTTTGAGGGTCAAAGGAAATATTTTCCAATCACCCCTCTCTTTTAATCTCTCCTGATTTTCATCAGAAATGGTTTTTAATAAATCAATGTTCCGGTTTTTTTCCAGGTCCCTAATCTTAATGCCTTGGGGTAAAATTACTTCTACAGGTTTTGAGAGCAGCAGTATTTGCCCGTAATCAACCTTTTCACCCACC
>CAYSHR010000197.1:0-6821 GCA_964430795.1 uncultured bacterium | reverse complement strand
CCCCCGATCTCAAACCCTGCCACCTTGCTCCCTTGTCACTGAACGATTACATTTTCCTCGTTTTTTTCATCCTGTTTAACTATATTTAACCCCAGGCATATGAAAAAGGAGGAAGAGGAAGCGGCATTTGATGTTCTTGCCTGAAGGAAAGCTTGAGAGAAGGGGATTTGCCCTTTTGGAATAAAATATATCTATTAATCCGTTGAATTGTTAAGATGGTTTGGCAAATTTGAAAAGGTTGTAACCAAAATGGACGAACAAAAACTGTATGAAAAACAGTATACGGACGGAAAACTAAAAAGCGAGAATACTTTTCCGTTTTTAAGAAAAATTTTCAGCAAGAATGATATTGATCGCGTAAATATGGCTTTAAATCTGCTCCCAACCGGGGAGCGCCTTCTTGATGTGGGATGTGGGAGCGGATCTTTGCTGATTAATGCCAAACAGAAATTTAAAAATCTTTATGGTGTCGATCTTGTAAGGTCCCGAATTGAAAGCGCCAAGGAGGTTGATGGGAAGCAACCCGAAGAAGGAAACCCCATTAATTACTCCTTTTGCAATATAAACCAAGGAATTGACTTTGATGATGAATTCTTTGATTGCATAACATGCATTGCCGTGATTGAACATCTTTTCGACCCATTTTTTATCATCAAAGAAATTAATCGTGTTTTAAAAAATGGGGGCGTCTTTATTTCCCAGGTTCCAAATATCGGATATATAAAACATAGATTGCAGTTGTTGTTTGGAATTTTACCTGTCACTTCTTCGCCCTACAATTGGGAGGAGATTGGATGGGGACGGAGGGCATTTGCATTATTTTACACAAAAAACCTATTGCCGGCTGCTGGAAAAACGCGGTTTTAAAATTCAAAAAAAATGTGGCAGCGGTCTTTTTTATCAAATTAGAAATATTTATCCCCAGCTTCTCACTGGGGATATCTTCGTCAAAGCCATAAAAAGTTAGCCCGTATTTCTCACCATTTTTTGTCACGAGGGCATCATTCCGCTTTTTTGGTAATCGATTATTTCTTTCTTACAGCGGGGATTGAAATTGTAAAGGTCGTGCCTGAGTCCACCCTGGTTTTAACGTCCACTTGGCCTTTGTGGTCTTCGATGATTCCATAGGTAATAGCAAGACCCAGGCCGGTGCCTTTATCCGTTTCCTTGGTGGAGAAGAAGGGATTAAATATTTTTTCCCTAATGTCTCCGGGAATTCCGCATCCAGTATCGGAGATTTTAACCATAACCATGGTTTGATCGGCTTTTCTTTTGGCTGATGTGGATATGGTAAGAATTTTCGCCCTGCCTGTATGTTCCATGGCGTCCCTGGCATTGGCGATAATATTTAAAATAACCTGCTCGAGGCGATTTTCGTCGCCCATTATCTTTGGCAAGCCAAGGGCAAGCTGCTTTTCAAGAGTAACGCCATGATTCAGCAATTGCTGCCCTGTAATCATAAGAGTGCTCTGGATGGCGCTGTTAATATCCATAAGGGTCATATGTGGCTCGTCGGCTCTGGAAAATTCTCTGAGATGGTTGATAATTGTTTCCATTCGTTCGTTGCATCCGGCAATAATTTCCACTCTTTTAAAATTGGGATCAGTGGATTTTAATGTGTTTTTTATAACGTGGACAATGGCTTGGCTGGCCATTAGTGGATTGTTTATTTCGTGGGCGACTCCGGAAACAAGATCACCCATAGCCCGCATTTTACCGGCCTGGACAAGGCTTGCCTGGGTTCGCCTCAGCTCGCTTTCAAGTTTTTTCCGCTGGGAAATGTCAGTAAAGATGCCCACAGTACCCATGACATTGCCTTCTTCATCCCGAAGCAAAGCCGCTGAGGTGAGTATTGGTATCCCGATTCCATCCGAGCCAATAAGGGGCATCTCGTAATTTGAGAAGCTCCCTTTCTCCCGCAATATGTCCATGATCTCTCTGGCTTTTTTAAAACCCTTTGGATAGAACATGGAAACATGCCGCCCAAGGAGCCGTTTTTTGATAGGGTAGCCAAGAGCATTTGAGGTCGCCCTGTTTACAAAGGTGATTTTACCGCTCTTGTCAGTGGTGATAATCATATCCGCGGAGGACTCGACTATTGATTCAAAATATTCCTTGGTCCTTCTAAGCTCTTTGGTTTTTGACTCCACAAGGGCTTGCAGGTTCTCCGTATGCTGTTCAATCTGGTTGGCCATGTTATTAAAAGCGGCGCCCATCTTCCCCATCTCATCTTCCTGGTCAAGAAACACCCTCACCGTAAGATCGCCGTCCGCCATTCTTTTCGCTGCCATGGACATTCTACGTAAAGGGCGGGAAAGCCTGCGGGCCACACCCAAAGTAAGGCCGATGGCCAATAATAGGGTAAAGGTAAAGATAAGAAGAATATTTCGCCGAGTTTCCCTTGCCTTTGCCAAAATCTCCTCTTCGTAGCTTCCTGTTGCGATAATCCAGTCCCACTTGGGAAAATAGGCGTACCTGGTAATTTTCATGCGGGGAACTATCTCTCCCAGCTCCCTGTTTTTCCACGGATATCTGATGGCGCCCACTTCGCCGGTCGGTAAATTCAGGGCTTTTTGAATCATCTGTTTTATGTAGTAATGGCCTTGGCTGTCTTTGGAATCGATAATATTGCTTCCGCTTTTTGCCGGGTGTATTTCCAGTCTGCCGTTGGTCCTGATGATATATGGATAGCCTGTAAGCCCGACTTTTATGCTTTTTATAACTTTATTCAAGGGAGCAAGACTCTGAGCAACAGGGCCGGCCGCTATGGCGCCAACAACATTGGATACAGAGTCAACAAGAGGTTCAAAGGCAAAAGTGCTGTATTTTTCCGCGTCGGCTTCTCTTATGGTATAAGGATCACCATTTTTAATAGCCTTGGTGACCTTGCTTTCTTTACCGAGGCTATTATGGGGATTTTCATTTTTTTTCCCTTCTCCGCTTATAGACGCGGGGCAAAGACGCCCATAAGATGTAAACTGATATATGGCAAATCTATTTCCAATAAGGTAATCAATTTTTTGGGCTATTTTGTTGTTCATGGTGATATTGGAATCACCCATGAGCAGTACGGGAAAATATTCGTCGGAATTCTTTTCTATGTTTTCCAGAGGAACAAGCTTGATGACGCCCTGCTCTTCTAAAACTTTTCTCGCCATTTCCAACTCTGTTTTCATTCGCGCGTCGGAGGTTTCAGCCAGAATAGCGCACATGGCGTAAAGGTCCGACACAATCTGTTCGAGGTTCTGTTTCGCGCTCTGTTCAAGGCTTAAAGTAAAACGATCAAGAGCGAGATAAGAGATAAGAATTAATGGTAAAAGCACAATAATGAGGGTAGTTGCGATGAGCTTGGTTTGGATTTTCCAGTTTTTAAACCGGTTTATTTTCATATTGCCGTCAATTATCCAGACCTCCAATAAATTTCCAGTCAGGGGAAAGAAAGCCGTATTTTTTTAAGGAAAATTTTTCTGAGCCGGAAAAAACTTGTGTTTTCCCATTTTTTGTAACACTCATTTTGTAGTCCTGGGTGACTCTGGCCATATTTTTTTCTATATAAATTTTCCGGTTGTAGGTTTGAAGATGGGCCTGGTCCCAGAAAAGGAGGTTCTCTTTTAAATATTGCCTGAGTTTCATTTTGCTTGTGGGTTTATATTTATAATGGCGTCCGACTAAAGACATGTAAAGATCAATATCCATATTGTTCCAGGCTGCTTCTCTCTGGTCCAGTGTTTTTTCAATAGAGCCCATATGATCATAAGAGCAGCCCTGGATGGTAATAATAAAAATTATTACCCAGAGAATCTTAATTGAGTTTTTGTAAAAGCTTTCCGGCTTTTTTTCCATATTTACCATCCGGGAACTTCAGATTAAGAAGGCCAACCTGCCTTTTTGCCTCTTTTAATTCGCCAAGCTCATAATAGCAAACCGCGGAATAATAGAGTGCTTCCTCAAAATACTTTGTGTCTGGAAAATCCCTGATAATTCTTAAATTGCGCATTAAGGAAGCATAATATTCTTTATCCCTGAAATAGAACCGGGCTATATATCTTTCTCTTTTAGCCAGGTCTTTTCTTACTTCATCCAGTTTAATCTTTGCCTTGGTGAAATATTCGGATTTCTGGTGATCTGTAACAAGACGCCTGAAATTGGTCTCAGCTAAGAACGACGCGGTCTGATCTCTGTCAATAGCCATCTTTTTTTCGTAATAGCACATTCCAAGATAGTAGATAACGTGGGGAACTTTTTCGTGAGTTGGATGACGGTTCAGATAATCCTCGTAGGCGGGAATGGCCTCGTCATAACGGTGTTTTTCAAAGTAGCCATCAGCGATTCCAAGTTCTGCTTTTGATACATATACGGAAAATGGATAGAGATCGATCAATGCCTCAAAAGCGCCAATGGCGTCAGTATACTTATCTTTTTCGAGCTTTTGAGATCCATAATTATAAATCTCTTTCGCGCTCATATCGTCAAATCTTTTGGCGCACCCGGTAAGCAGACTTACTGCCAGAACCAGAATAAAAATTCTTATAAAAATTACTCTCATTATTATTCCTTATATTCCCTTACAAACCCTAGCCAAACAAAGCTATTTTGTCAATGACACCGACTTTGAGCCCTTTACATAGCCGGTGAAAAAGGATATTGTCAATCCATAGTTTTACAAAAAATTTTAAGGAGCCCTTTATATGAAAAATGTTTTACGCTTTTTTTATATATTTATTGGTTTTTCACTCTTTTTTGGCTGTAATTCCCAAACTCCTCAAATAAAAGAGGTTGCCCTTCCTCTCATGCCTGATTTTCAAATCCTGGGTGCCGCTATTTCTAAAAATCTTGATAAAAGTAAAATGGAATATATGCCCTTAGAAACTCTAAAATCAAAAACCGAGGAAATAAGACTGACTTTGGCCGCTTGTGAAAAAGCTGAAAAAGCAGAGGATTGTGAAACCGTCACAGAGGCCAATCTTAATCTTATGCTGGGCGATATCTATTTATTTCAAAAGGATTACAAACCGGCTCAAAAACACTACATAAGAGGCATCGAACTTAGAAGAATACTAGTCAAATTTTACACAAACCAATATGAAAAATTTAAAAAAATCAATGCTAATGAAAGAAAAACCAAGGGTGATACCCCATTGTTGAATATCGGCGCCCATTTTATAGATTCAAAGTTCTATTCCACCTTTTTTGTGGAATATTGTGAGATAACCCGATTTGAAAGACGTATGGGCGAAGCTTTAAAGGAAGAAAAAGATATGGAAAACGCCCAGGCGATTTTGGCAAAAGCTCAATCCACGTTTCATAAAGCCATGGAATATAGAAAAAAATATGAAATAAGTAAAAGAGAACTCCTTAAGCAGAAAGGATTTTTCAAAGGCGATTTTTCAAATTATGACGCTTATATAAAAAAATGGGACAGCAATTTGATTGTAAAAAAAATATAAAAAAATAATCCGGCACTGTTAAAAATGGATTCATCGCCCTATTGTTAAAAAAGGTGTGGAAAGGTTGTGGAAAATGGAGTATAAAAATTGTGGGTAAGTTTTTATGCATAATCTCTGTCTGAAAAACAAACAGGTTATTAACAGGGAAATGTATAAATTACTTTTAAATATTATGTAGATACGCCACTTTTAATGTTATTCACAGGGCATACTACTACTACTTGTTCTATATATATATTAAACATAAATATGGAGTAAAAAAGAAATGCAGTTTTCAATTTCAAAAGATATTCTCTTAAAAGGTCTTTCAAAGACCCAGTCCATCGTTGAGAGAAAAACCACATTGCCCATTTTATCAAATGTTTTGCTTGATGTAAAAAAAGAGACTGTGAATATTATCGCCACAGATTTGGAAGTTGTAATTAAAGGGCATTATGAAAGTGATGTTGAAAAAGAAGGCAGTGTTACCGTAAGCGCCAAAAAGCTTTTTGAAATTGTGAGAGAGATGCCCCAGGGTGATATAAAAATAAAGACCTACGAAAATAATTGGCTTGAAATAACCTGTCAAAATGTCAAATTTAAAATTGTAGGTCTTTCGGCTGATGATTTCCCAATTCTTCCAAATTTTTCCGATGATGATTTCCATCCCATTCCATCCATGATATTCGCGGATATGATTGAAAAAGTTCAACATTCCATATCTAGCGATGAAACCAGGTATTATTTAAATGGAGTATTTTTTCAAACAATGGAAATTGATGGAAAAAAAGCTTTGCGTCTGGTGGCCACAGATGGGCATAGGCTGGCCATGATGGAAAATGAATTACCCGATAATTGTAAAATTGAGATGGATCAGGGTTGTATTATTCCCAGAAAGGGAATTAATGAAATAAAAAAAGCTCTAACTGAATTCGATGGAGACGCGGAAATTGGATTTAAAGATAAAAATATGATTTTAAGAGGTGAAAACTTACTTTTTGTTATTCGCCTTATTGATGATGATTTTCCTGATTACACTCAGGTTATTCCTACTAATAATGAAAAAAACCTCAGTTGTTCCAGAGATCAGCTTTTGGGTTCTTTAAGAAGAGTTAGTATTCTATCCACCGATATCACCAGAGGGGTTAAATTTACCATAACAAACAAAACTCTTGAACTTAGCGTATCAAATCCGGACATTGGAGAAGCAAAAGAAAATATGGTTGTTGATTATGAAAATGAAGATATGACCATAGGTTTCAACGCTAAATATTTTATCGAAATTCTCAATATTATCAAGGATGAGGAACTTGTCATCAATTTGGCCGATGAACTTTCTCCAGGTCTTATCAAGGTTCCTTCCGACAAAGGATTTACAGCGGTAATAATGCCCAT
>CAYSHR010000196.1:0-6824 GCA_964430795.1 uncultured bacterium | reverse complement strand
CTCCATATCTGTCAGCTCTTGTAAAGGGGTGCGCGGAAAATGGAAAAGACATTACCGCCTCCGGCGCGGAGTATAATTATATAACGGTTGAAGGGATCGGTTTCGCCACTGCGGTGGATTCGTTATTGGCGATAAAGCATCTTGTTTTTGATGCTGGAAAAGTCTCCATGAGGGAGATGATATACGCTATTAGAGATAATTTTGAGGGGCATGAGAAAATACAGGCCCTGGCAAAAAATAAGGCGCCCAAATATGGCAACGATGATGACGCCGCTGACAAAATCGGCAAGGAGTTTTCCAGATTCTGGACCGAGGAGGTTTTTAAAAGAACTTCTCCCACAGGCAAGGTCTATCGTGGTGGTTACTTAAGCTGGAATTACTGGATAGCATACGCGCCAAAGGTATCAGCTACTCCTGACGGCAGGCCCAGGGGACAATTTCTTTCCAACGGTATTGGCGCCACAAACGGCGGAGATCGCCAAGGTCCCACCGCGGCAATAAAATCCGTGGGCAAAATAGGTCTCAAAAGCGCGCCAAACGGCGCCTCTCATACCATGAGTTTTTCTCCGGCCATGCTTAGGGACAATGAACATATTGATAAGATGGCGGCCATGCTCAGAGCCTATGGAAAAACAGGCGGGACCGCGTTGCAGGTAAACATAATTGACTCAGCCACACTCAAGCAAGCTCAGGCGAACCCAAAGGAATACAGCAATCTTCTTATCAGGGTTACCGGATATAATGCCTATTTCACCACTTTGGGAAAAGAAATTCAGGATGAAATGATCGCCAGGAGCGACCATGACCTCTAATGGAAAGTCGAAAAAGTCCATCCCTGGCTTTTTCAACTACGGAAATCAAAAAGCGCGGTTTTTAATTTCCTTCATTTTCACCGATTTAACAAATCAATGAAAATGGCGATTCGTCCATGAATCGCGTGTGGACTGGTTTCTATCCTGCTGACAATTTTCGGAAGGAGTATTTGGCGAATTGACGCTCCTTTATTTCTGATATGGTGTTTCTATGGTTGATGAGCTTTTAAAGGAAATTCAAAAGTGTGTTCGTTGTGGAAAATGCCGCGCCCTATGCCCTGTATTTAAAGCTACACTCAAGGAACCCTATGTAGCCAGAGGGCGGTTGCATATCATTGAAAAATACAACCTCTCCCCGACGCGAAAATACCTTGAGATACTATCCATTTGTCTTCTTTGTGGCGCGTGCGAGTCAACTTGTTCCAATAAAGTTCATGTTGTCGATATTGTTCAAAAAGCCAGATCGCTCAACAAGCAAAGCCTGTTGAAGCGGACCCTCTACAGACGAATTTTGCCCAATCAAAAAGGAGTAAAAAACCTGGCAAAGGCGGCCGGCTTTTTTGTGACCCTGTTTGGCAAAGAAATACCTTCCGACTCAGGGCTTGTTTTCAGGCAGGATTTTGCAGCGGGTTTAAAAAATCGCAAAATAAGAAAAATCCCGAAAAATAATTTTCTCGATAAAAGGGCTTCACATGAAAAGGAATCCGACATAGCCATTTTCACCGGTTGCTTTACAAATTATGTACAACCTGAAATCGGGACAAGCGCCTTGTCGGTTTTAAAATCAATGAATCTTACGGTCGATGTTCCCCAGGAGCAGGCATGTTGCGGGCTAATGGCCTTTGGCGCGGGAGATGTAAAAGGGGCAAAAGCCTCCATCGCCGGATTTATTGATCAATTTTCGAAGTATGAAAAAATTCTGGTATTGTGCGGTTCCTGTTATTATATGCTAAGAAAAAACTTAAAAACATTTTCAAAAATGGGCGAGGAACTATCTAAAAGAGTTTTTGAGATAAGCTCTTTTCTTTTTAAAAAGGGTTTCAAAGGGAAGACGCCTTTACCAACTAAATATAACCCTGTGGTTTATCATTTGCCGTGTCACTTCAGATTTTCTTTTACCGATAAATGCCAATCGCGATTGCTTGAGACTCTGCCGGGAATTAACCTTGTTGATATTGGTGAAAACTGCTGTGGGTTTGGAGGAAGTTTCACTTTATCGAACCCGGAAATTAGCGGAAAAATCGGTAAAGTCAGGGCGGATGAGATAATTGATTCAGGCGCGAACTGTGTGACTACATCCTGTTCGGGTTGTCTTATGGGACTCTACAGCGGTTTTTTGGAATATAATGATTCACCCAAAGTCGTTCATCCATTAGTTCTTTTGAAAAAAACCTTGTAATCGGGAAAATTTTACGGACAATAAACTTCATAGAAGTCCATCATAAGATCGTGGCCTAAATCATAAGTTGTAACTTTATCAAAATTTAGAGTTTTGACCCATTCAATAATTTCATTCTGAAGCGCCAGGGGGTGAATCACGAAAGGATATATATGCCATTGCTTCAGTTTCTTACTCCATTGTTCGTCCAGACACCCTTTTTCGTCAAGAGTATCAAAGGGAAAAACAATGGCGTCCAGATAATAGTCATTTTCGTGATCGAAAATCTCCGTTTTAGGGTAGTACCCCCGAATGTTTGAGCTTTTCATGGAAACCCAGAAAGCCATATCCATATTGTCATCCCGATTTTCATCAGGATTTATATACATGATCAAAACATATTTATGCTCCTTGTATTTATTGGCTATCTTCTCAGAAACTTCGTCAAAATTGTAGCCCCTTCTGATTTTTCTGGGCGGCGCCATATTATTTTTTCCGGACAACCACTCGACAATGGGATTCATGTCCGTGCTATAAAGTTTTTTGGAAAAATTATTATTAAAATATGTATCAACAAAATGGAAAAGAGAGACGGAAAGAACTGCCGTAAATATAAGCACCCCAATAATTTTAGGTCGAATTATACTGATGCCGATACCGGTAACAATGGCTACAGCGGGAAGCCAGGTGATAGTGTAGGTTTCACCCTTCTGTGAGATGAGGGAAAAAATCAGAAAGGGAACTGCCAGCCAGGCAAACAGTATCCCAATATTTTCAAACCTCTTTCTTTACAATATGACAAGGGGGAGGGCGACGAAAAAAAGCAGACCGGCTAATGGACCGGCTTGCACTCTATCCAACTCGACCAGGTAATATTCAAAAGTGAATTTTTGACCATAATAGGGACTCTCAGGCGCGAAGATATCCTTGGTAATCAATTCGGTGTTATGGGAAAAGTTCAGAATAACATAGTTGATCAGATAGGGAAGGGCGATTAGTGAAGCGATACACCCGGCCAGGGCGAGATTAAAAATCGTGCGCGGCGCGAGGGCGGTGTTATTTCGGCAACTAAGCCAGGCCTTGTAAATAACAAAAACAAGGGGACCCAACATAAACAGAGGGGGCGTACCTCTTTCAGCCAACAGGTTAATCCCGAAAACAAATCCGAAAATAATAGTCCACCATACGCTTGTAAATTCCCTTGTTCTGATAAGGCAAATTATCGAGAAACAGAAAATGGCGGTTGTCAGTGGATAAGTGGTAAAGGACCGGCATAGTTCATAGATCATTGGATAGAGGGCGACCAAAATAGCGGCCATCAGCCCCGCGACTATTGAGCCTTTGAAATGTCTGCATACGAGGTAAGTTCCCAATATAAGAAAAAGGTAAATAATGGTCATTAAGTGGAGCAGTGAAAAATAGTTACGTCCGAAAACCTTCCAGCTTTGATACCCGAGATAAAAAAGGAGATTGGGAGTGTCGGAAGGGGAGACCCAGTTTACCAGAAATTTATAAAAGCTATCGTGATTTTGGTACTCTTTGCTAAAGGCGAAGGTGATCATTTTTTCCACCAGGTCGCCTTCTGAAATGCCGTCAATAATAGTGTGATTGTTTATCCAGTTTGTATTTACAACCCCGAACACCATCATAATAATTATAAGGCACAGGGCGGCAAAGATTTCTTTCCACATAATAAAACATGGTATTGTCAGAAAAAATTAAAGTCAATCACTCTGAAAAGGCGTTACCAGTTTTTGCATCCGGCGTCATAGTCGGAGCATTTAAACCTGATGTGTAAATGATTTTGGTGGCTATGGGCGTGCCTGATGATTCCCTTGCGAACATTTTTAGGGCGGGGATATTTGAGGTATTTCTCCAGTTTCCTCTTGCTGTAAAATGGTTTTAAGTATCTATAGAAAAGTTTTTGCACCTCGTAATCTAGGAGTATCATTTGAACTCGTTCGGTGACTAGAAGGGTTTCAATGAAGTACCAGGTCTTTTCCAGATCGAGATTTTTGCTGTTCATGTTTTCAAAATAGATAAACCTGTTGCCCTTGGCATACAAGGAAACATCAATATCCCTGCCTGACTGATGGCTGATATGAGGGCGTAATTTCCCTCCCCCTTTTCGGCTGATATCGCCAATAAACATGTCGCATGTTTTAGGGTATTTTTCGAGCATCTTGTCAATGGCCATGTTCATCAGGCTTACCGTCTCTTCCGTGCCCCAGGTTCGATCAGGATCGTTTAGCCTGATTCCCCTTCGTGGTTTTAACAGAACGCCGTTTTTCAGACTCCCGTTATTTGGTCTGCCCGCAGAGCTGCTTCTGCCCCTATACTTTGCAGGCAATGTAGATGGAGGAGGAGTTGGAGCAGGAGTCGGCGAGGTTTCAGGAGTATAATCCGGCGCGTCGGGAGTTGTTTCGATCAACCACCATGGTCTACAAGCTGAAAGAAAAAAATATGAAAATAAGAAAATAACAATAAGGAAAATTAGAATTGTTCTTTTTTTCCGCATAGATTTAAATTTCTTAAGCATTGTTTTTTTCCGAGTTTACCTGGTGGCCATGAACTGGTCGATGGCTTTCCTGATTATGTCGGCAGGACCAATGAAGATTACTCGATCGTTAACCTCGATATTGGTGCCACCCCTTGGAACAATAAACTTGTTGTTCCTGATAATAGCGGCGATGACGCACTCTTTATTGATTTCAATATCCCGAATAAGGCACCCTTCGACTTCCGCGTTCTCAGGAACATTTACGTCCAGGAGGCTAGCCGCTCCAATTCCGAATTCATAAAGCTGGGCGAGACCAGGGCGGTCCAGCAGATTTTCCACCATCGTCGCCGTGGCCCAGGGAGCGCTGATGGCGATTACATTATTCTGCTCCAACAAATCCATGTACTCGGGCTCCTGAACAATGGCAATGACCTTATTGTGGTGTAGCTGTCTGGCCTGCAAAGCGGCAATTACGTTACGACCATCATCCTCATACGCGGCGATGACTACTTCGACATTGTCCAACCCAACCTGTTGGAGCAGTTCCCGCCTGGTGCCGTCTCCTTGATAGATTGGGCAATTGTAGCGTTGCTCCAGCTCTTTGCAGATGGCGTCATCCTCTTCAATAAAAGTGACCTGATGTTCGGCTGAGCGGAACATCATCCTGAACTTATCCTTAGCCAATAACCGATTGGCGATATTCTGCCCTTGTCTTTTCCCGCTAATGATGAGTACTTGCATACGCTTTCTCCTCAATTTATCGATATATGATCGAAGTTTATCCCCATAAAGACTCGGTATTTCCAAAACTTCAGTCCGGTTAGCTGGTCGGATAAGGTATATCCCGGCACCCACTATTGTGAGAATGCCCCCGAGAAGGAAACAATGGGCTTCCAATGCGGGTACGAAAAACCAGGTCGTGATGACGCCGGCAATGGGAATCAAAGGAAACCACCTGGACTGAAAGGGTCTCCTTAGGTTAGGCATTTTATTACGTAGAGGTATAACCGCGTAGTTGATGATCCCAAGCCCCATCAGGTAGCCAAAATCGCTTACTGAAGCCACGAACTTTACGATACCGGTGGAACTGAAGATAATGACTATGCCGGCACATATAAATAGCGCTATATGGGGTGTCTGAAATCTCGGATGCAGCCGGGCGAAAACCTCAGGGAAATGTTTGTCTCGTCCCAGAGCGAATAAAATGCGGGCGCTGGCTCCCAGAGTTACACTGAAGGCTGAAAGGCTGGCCATGATGGTGGCGGTGATGCCTGCCCAACGCCCCCATGAGCCAAAAAGCTTGTCCGCTGTATAAATAAAGGGGATATCGCTTTTAGCCAACTCGGTATAAATGACGGTTCCCATCATTACGCCCACAACAACGACATAAATGACTGTGCTGATGCCAAGGGTAATCAGGATGGCTCTGGGAATAGTTTTGCTCGGCTCGATTATTTCTTCGGACGCGTTGGATATTAGCTCGAATCCCACATAGGAGATGTAGATCAGGGCCATTGCCGGAATAAAGGGCTTCCAGCCCATGGGCGCCAAAGGCTCTAAATTGGCCGGTTCGAAATCGGTGAGGCCAAGGACGGCAATGCCGACCAGGACCGCCAACTCCACCAGATTCATAACCGTTATAACGATGATGGCTTCTTTCATTCCCCATAAGTTGACTGCCGCAAATATGATGGTGGTGATAAGGGCGATAAGAGCGATGCTTATGTCGGGCAGAAAATAGGTGCGGATCGTCAGGGCGAAAATCAGGACGTACATGGCGCAGGCCAGGGTATTGCCAATCCAGAAAAACCAGCCTGTAAAGAAGGCTAAGGGGCTGCTCATGGTTCTGTTCACAAAGGAGTAGCCGCCACCGGCCAGGGGGATGGCCGCGCCCAGTTCACTATAGTTCAGAGCAGTAAAGAGGGTCATGAAACCCATAGCCAAATAGACAAAAACACCAGCGGGGCCGAGCATCCGCGCTAACTCACCGGGCAGGGCGAAAATCCCAGGTCCCATGGTGGCGCCGATGCCTATCATCACCGCCATGAACAGGCCCATATTGCGTTTAAAGCCTACCTTTTGCGCCATATTATCTTTTCCAAGAATTGATAAAACCATCCCAGGCGATGATGAC
>CAYSHR010000195.1:0-6829 GCA_964430795.1 uncultured bacterium | reverse complement strand
CCATCCATAACCAGCGCCGTCACCGTCACCCAAATCATACTCAATCTCAGTGACGATGCCGACACCATAAGACTTGTGATACCCATCGTACTTGAATTTCACCAAATCACCGACTTTCATTGATAACCTCAAACTCGTTTGGTCTATATCTTAAAGCTGAGTGTCCAGAGTTTGGATAATAAACCACAAGCCAATAACCGTGGAACGCGGGGTTGCGGCCGCGGGTTTCCACTTCTTTGCCCACGACGATGCCAACGGTTCCCTGTTGGTATGGCTCAGTCCTGCCCCAACGCTTCTTTACCAAGTCACCGACTTTCACTGATTAACTCCAACGGGCTGGGGCGGCGTGTGCCGTCAATGAATTGGCCCGGTATTTGGAACACCTGATTTTGTGGGAAGCTAGTCAGTGTAACATACCTATCATCCACAGATGTCACAACACAATACCTCGGTTGAGCGTATGAGCTAATCGGACGCCACTTGACCAAATCACCGATTTTCATTGATAACCTTCATTTTGAAATATGGCCTGAGAATCAGCTCCATCTGATTGTGAATCAGAGTTTCGAGGATTTCTGCTTCTTCATCGGAGATATCCAGTTTGAACGGAAGATTGACCTTCACGGAAACACTATCCTCAGAGATTCCGGTGTGGTAAATCGCGCCGTTTGTCAGACACTGTGTCTTATTTGCCATTGATAACCTCGCAATAACTTGTGACAAACCAGTCAATCTTCCCGTACTTGTCCAATACCTTGAGTGTGCCTCCGGCGATGTGCACGAACAGTACCGTTCCAATAACGGGTGACTCGTCTTCATACCTTGAGTATCCGTATTTTACTATGTCACCGACCTTCACTGATGACCTCCACGAAATCCGGTTGGCTGAAGCGGGCGAAGCCGTGGCCTGGAACAAAGACGCGGTAAGTAACGTACCCACTACCCTCTGGTTCCACAATATCAATGACTCCGACTTGATCACCCCACCAATAGCTTGGATTTGGGGGCATCTTAACCAAGTCTCCAACCTTGATAGTTTTAGACTGCATATTTCAACTCCCTTCTTGAGTGCGAATTTACCAGAAACGAGCCGCTGCGTTGTCCCTTATTTGTCTTCATCCAGTGAACCTTGCGTATTGATTTGGCGCCACAAATATTCGATACTCCAAAAACGCCCCACCATAGCGCGGTTCAATGAGGTCAATGATGCCAACTTTGCCGCCCCACCAATACGTAGAACTAGGTGGCATCCTTACTAAGTCACCGATTTTCATTTGGTTCTTTCTTGATTGTTTCTATTCTTATAGTATAGCAGCTAAGCTACTGAAAGTCAAGCGCTTTTTACTATTTTTAGGTCATAATCCCAAACATTATTTCCGATGGTACCATTGAGCCATAAGATTTTAAACATCTTGTTGTTGGCACCGCCCCAACCATTGTGGGGTATATTTTTAATAATCATACCAACCCATTCGGTGCCTGAGCAGTTTCGGCTTGGGTGGTTGTCCTTTACCAAATCACCGACTTTCACTGATTACCTCAAACTCATTGGGCCTGTATCTGTAAGCTGGTCGGCCAGAGCCAGGATAATAAACCATAAGCCAGTAACCATGAAGCGCTGGGTTGGGTCCGCGGTGCTCTACCTCTTTGTCCACAATAATACCAGTAGCCCCTACCTGGTAAGGATCAATTCGACCAAAACGCTTCCTGACCAAATCACCAACCTGCACGACTTATTACTTTCCTAATTCCGCTAACGTGTGTATATTTACCCTTAACATGCCAACGTGGCGTGTCACCAAACCAGCAAATCAGGGCACTACGAGGTGGAGAATGTTTGTTGTTTGGGTACATCAATTCTATATCCAAAACTATGCCGCGTTCACCCTTGTGAGCCTCCACCAAATCACCGGGATTCACGGTATCATATCCTTTCCAACACCCACACCCGCTCTGACCATAAGCAACATTAGGGTAGACCCCAGTGACATTGCAACGGCAGTGACAGCACAGAGCTTGATGCGAACCTTCATATCTTTCTTGTCTATAAAAAACAATATGCCCGGTAAATTTAAAAACGGCAAACCCATACCCAAGAACGCCTGCAATACAATCCAGTCGTGTACGATCGCATAACTATACCAATTCGCCCAGAAGTCCGTGACAAGGGCAAGGATAAATACGGTCACATACATATGTTCGTTCATCCAGGCCCAAGTACGCTCAACGACTTTCACTGATGACTCCTATAGCCGGGTGCCCGATGTCAAACCAGCCGTTACCGTCGTTACTGAACCAATGTATGTACGCACCCTTGGCATCTCCAGGTTGTTGTAGGTCCTCATCCAGCTCAACAACAAGACCGTAGTCTACCGTTTCGCCGTCTGCATACTCAATATACCACTGCACCAAATCACCGACTTTCATAAACCTTCTCTAAACTATGGCGGGCGACTCTGTTTCCCATTCCATAGTTTGACCACAGAACTCGAAACCCACAGGTGCCCGCGGGAGTTTGAACCTGACTAACAACAAGACCTACTCCGAACTTATCCTTTAGCGAGTGGGTGCGCATCCTTACCAAATCGCCGACATTCACGGATCTATTCTAGTCATAAGTGTTTCACACCAATGCTCGCGGCGGCCAGTGGCATTATCCAGCAAAACATGCCACCCGCCATGGTGAGCTATGATAATACCATATCCAACCAAATTACCATAAGCGTTGCGATATTGAACAAAGTCGCCAATCTCAATCTTCATCTAATTACCTCAATTGTGTTTGGTTTTTGTGCGCGTAGGTCGCCATTCTGCCAGTGGACGAAAAAGTTTATCCCATTATTATCTACTATAATACCGCACTTTCTTACTTTTGTCAAGTCTGAAATGCCTGGGGCGAGGCAGGCGAGGTGATAAACCTCTTCTATTTCCGACCAGCGGACCAAATCACCTATCTTCATCGATTTCAAATACTTTCAAATGGTAATCCCACACGTTGTTCCCAATGGTACCGTCCGCCCACAAAACCCTAAATGTCCTATTATTTCCATATCCAAACTTTGGATGATGATACTCGTTTATTATCAAGCCCAACACTGTGTGGAGCCGATAATTTGGAGAAAGATCTTCCACTAAATCACTTGGCTTCACTTATGTTCCTACAATCATTCTCAACATATTCTTTAGGAAACCACATGATGGTTCCCGTATTGCAAAGCACCCTATATGCGTTTACATCACCATGGGGATCCTTATATATAATGATCCCCCAATCTTCATTAGGATACTGCTTGTCTGCGATTAGATCACCCAGTTGCACGACGGGTCCTTTCTAAGCTGTGCGTGGTCACAGTTCCCAGCCTAAATGTCTTGTGGGCTCCGATTTTGCGCATCTTAACTAAATCTGCGATTCTCATTGAGACTAGTACCTATCGGCAACAGAGAGCGTTTCGGGACCCACTCAGCAGAAGGGTGGGCGCTCCACAATATCTTAGCCATCGCGTCGCCTATACAAAGAATGATCCCGATACCTGCGCGTTGGTGGGAACTTTCGTATTTGTACTTAACTAAATTTCCAGGAATTATGTGATTCTGTTTTTTTTTCATACCTTTATATTATTATATAATATTAGATATGTCAATAATTTTCTCTTTTACGATGGGAATTTTTTCTATCTCTTGGCAGTGGTACCACCCGTCTAAATTTTTATTTGAAAATTCCAATCTCACCAAGTACCGTGCGATGGCCGTGCAGGTACAAGAGCATCGGAACCTCTTTGACCAATATTTTTCGTTGCACATGACCTCTTTAGATTTCATATTAAGACTATGTTCCCAGAGTTTTTACAGTGTCTATAAATTCTTTATATCTTTTTGGTATGTAGTTGCCCTTATTTACTGCCTCAAACTGGATTTGTTCCAACTCTGCCCACTCGCCATTACATGGGAACCATATTAGCGACTTGCCTGAACGGGAGTCCAGCTTCACAAAACAACCTTCTTCACCCAGGAGATTCACCCCAAACAAATCATAATTTACGACGCACCTTATTGCTTGTCCAGGCCTCATTTTACCCTCTACGAATCAACTGACTGTACTTTAAAGCATCCGCAATAATCTGAGCTATAGCTAACCTGTCTTCCTGGTCGTCACAACAATATTGTTGGGCGTGTTCCAGTTCATCTCGAACAGTGATGAAAACTTTTTCATAATTATCTAAAGCCTCTGACTGTGATTTTGTATCTAAATTATCAATTTCGTGAAACACATGATGCTGGAAGGCGTCATGGATAATTGTTTTCACACTTCTGCCATTTCTTATTTTTTTCATTTTCTATTCTTTTTTCAAAATATTATAAGTCTTATATTTTTTTATTTTGCCCTTTCCCAGACCATTAGTCAGAAGAACATTACAGGTGTCGGAACTAACAAGACCTACGATGACTCCTTGAATCTTAGTTGGGTGGCGCATGGGGTCAAGTATGATAACCTGATCTCCCTTTTCAAAGTCTTTCATATAATATAATTATATTATATCTCAGCCACGTTGTCAATTAAAAAAATGACAATTTTTCCTTTGCCACTCATATTCCAAAGGAACTACGCAATCTGCGCGTTCGAGAAGCCAACAAAAAGAATTTTCGACGTGGCGTCCCTTGCCAGTGTGAAAACCATCGGATACCCAATGACATGTCTCGTGCTTACCTCGTAGTGGATGAATCACCACTTCGCACAATTCACCATGTTGTGGTGATTCTGGGTTGTGACACACCCATGCTTCCTCTTTTTTATTTTCCGCTTGTTTTTGTTCATGTTCTACATCTTCAGGTATACAAGATAACAAGAAGAAACCTAACAATAACCAACAATGTTTCATTTTTTACCCTTTCATTCGTGGTCTTGTGTTCGTGATTGTATAGTTTTTATTTTTTATACACTATTCAGTGTACAGTGTTTTCTCTTATTTGTACACTATTTTCTATCTTTTTTTTTAACTTCAATTTTAAACAACCAGTTGGTAGTGACGTATCCCATATTTTCATTAATTCTGTTGATCTTCGACACGCTACGGGCAAAAAAGGATTCGTGAAGGGTTCCTGGTTGTATTTGAACTAACGCTTTTTCGCTGTGTAAGGTTTTTTTATTTTCTTCGTCCTTAAATCCTAAAATGACCCCGATCCACTCCTTCCCATAAAGTAAGTGTGTTACTAGATCACCAACTGCCAGATCTTTGATTCTCGATGTATTCTGTTCCATAGTGATATGTCACCCCTAATATAAATAATAGGATTATCCACAATATCAATATAAAACGAATATTATTGTTAATAATTTCTCCAAAGAAATAAAGCAGCCGTAAGAAACGCTGCAGCAATTGCCAAAGGCCAATCAATTTTCCAATTGCCTTTCATAGCTATTAACCTCCGTAAGTCTTGACAAATAAAATTTATATCTCTCCTCGACATCAGCCCTATTGCGCGATGCGGCGTCGAAGATGACAGCCTGGGCCTTGTTGAATGTTTTATCACAGTTTATATAGAACTGAAATGCTTTTAGGGTTGCGACAAAGCTGGAATGTAACATCGATCTCGAAACACTGTTAAACTCCGCAACCCCGCAGCCGCGGACCTCTATCATTAGTGAGACCGCGGTTTTTGCATCTGTGCCCAAATGGCTTTTTGATTTCTTAAAATTAGGTTTTACTTGAAAATCTATTAGTTTTATATTTTTCAAGCTTGGATTTTCTGCAGCATAACGATTGTAACAAGCCTTAAAGATTCCATCTATAGGGCCCTGGGCTTGATTTTCTGATATTTTCTCTACAGTTTCCGAAGCTTCGCTTACTTGTTTAATGGACAAGCAGACCTTTGTAAAATCTGAGTTGCAAGATTCCTCCACCTGAATACCCAAAGGTTCCAGTGAAAGCTTCTGTCCCTGCAGGATCTTGTCGAAGAGTTGCTTTATATCCTCCCTTTTAAAATCTTGAGGAGTCTTTTTCATACTTATTCCAATCTTATGAGGCCTGTTGATAATTTAAAGAGAGAATGAACGTTTTCCAGTCTCTTAATGTCTCTTACAATTCTTGCCTTTGTATTTTCTGGTGTGTTAAGGTCCCCTGGATAAGAGGGTATAAATTTGATCGATAGACCTGCGATATACCTGCCTTCTGCGACCTTCTGATTTCTCACCGCGACAGTAACAATTGTCACGTTTGGTAATGCGCGCAGATCAGCTAAAATATCATCCAGGCCTCGTGATTTTTCAGGTTCCGAGGTTAGGCCATACGCTATCATACAATAAAATTTGTAAATACCTCGTTGCCTACTTCTTCCTTTTTCTTCTTGCAAAATTTGAGCCTGCAGGGCTTCATAAAAACTATTATTATGAGAACTGCCGCGGCGAGTTGTGGATTCAGAGAAACTATCATACATTTCAAGGTGCGGAACCTCTTTTTCTAACAAAGATATCAATAACTCTTCCAGTTGTTCGCCGCGGTTGTTGATTGCTGCGCAGTCTATTGAAGCAAAGTCCTCAAAGCCGGATGCATCGTGAGGGTGATAGGACTCAGATCCTGGAAACCTCGCCTCTAACTTTACCTGACCTTCCTCTTCATAACATTGAATATTGTCAGACATATCTGACCATGGCCTGCCGCGGCGGGCGAGGGTTTTTGAAATCTTATCTTCAAACCCTCTCCAAAAATCATAATTTTCACCCATCAAAGGGTTATTTCCACTTTTATCTTCATACTCTGGCCTATCTACATCAATCTGTATAGACAATTCTGCGCCAAAGTAAACATCAAGTCGATCATTCGGGTTCGCTGCG
>CAYSHR010000194.1:0-6846 GCA_964430795.1 uncultured bacterium | reverse complement strand
ACAATCTGGTTGTAATCGGCGGTGGTACAGCCGGCCTGGTAACTGCCGCGGGGGCCGCGGGACTTGGCGCGAAAGTCGCTCTTGTGGAGAGCAATCTTATGGGCGGGGATTGCCTTAATGTAGGGTGCGTTCCTTCCAAAGCTCTGATCCGATCATCCCGGATTGCGGCCGACATGGATAAAGCAGGGTCTTTCGGAGTGATTTTGCCGGGTAAAGTTGATGTTGATTTTTCTGCCGTCATGGAGCGCCTTCGCGGCATTCGCGCCCGGATCAGCCATAATGACTCGGTCCTCCGGTTCAACGACGAACTGGGGGTTGATATTTTTCTGGGTGATGGGAAATTTACGAGCAAAGAGACGGTTCAGGTCGACGACAAGGTGTTGCGATTCAAAAAAGCGGTTATTGCCACCGGCGCGCGCCCTGTGCATCCTGAAATTGACGGCCTTGCCGAGTCCGGTTTTCTGACTAACGAGAATATATTCAATCTGACCCGGCGTCCGGGAAGCCTGGCGGTAATCGGAGGCGGTCCCATAGGTTGTGAACTTGCACAAGCCTTCCAGCGATTGGGCACGCGAGTAACCATCATAAGCCGCGGCGATCATTTTCTTCCAAGAGAGGACCCGGATGCCGCAAAAATACTTGCCGATACCTTCGAGGGCGAAGGGATCAAAGTGCTTCTTGGCGCAAGCACCCAACGGGTGAGGCAGGTAAAGGGCAAAAAGGTGCTTACTGTTGAAACTGCCCACAATGAGATTGAGATCGTAGTGGATGAAATTCTTGTTGGAGTCGGACGCGCGCCGAATGTCGCCGGATTGAACCTTGAAGCCTTAGGAGTGGAATATGATGATCGGCGAGGCGTAAAGGTCAACGACCGATTGCAGACCACAAACAAGAAAATCTATGGGGCCGGTGATGTCTGCGTGAAGCACAAATTCACCCATGCCGCTGACGCCGCCGCACGCATAGTTATACAAAACGCGCTTTTTTTCGGACGCAAAAAACTCAGCGCCCTTACTGTTCCGTGGACAACCTATACCGATCCCGAGGTCGCCCACGTTGGGCTGAATAAAAGCATGGCGGCAAACGCCGGGATTGAAATCGATACGTTCACCCACGAACTTAAAGATGTGGACCGGGCAATTACCGATGGTGAAGAAAAAGGTTTTGTGAAAATCCATGTGAAAAAGGGCGCCGATACCATACTCGGCGCCACCATCGTCGCCCGGCATGCCGGAGAGATGATCAGCGAAATCACTTTGGCCATGGTAAACAAGATCGGGCTTGGCGCCCTTGGGAGCGTTATTCATCCCTACCCCACCCAAGCCATGGCTATCAAGCAAGGTGCGGACGCCTACAACCGCACCCGGCTGACTCCAAAAGTGAAGAGCCTTTTTACCTGGTGGTTTGCCTGGACCCGGAGGTGAGATGAAAAGTGCTTTTTATGCCCTTGCCTCATAGGAGAAAAACAGATGAAAAAAATAAGACCATCGGTCGGCAATAGGCTAAAAGATGAGAAGAGTCCATACCTGCTTCAGCACGCGGACAACCCTGTGGACTGGCGCCCGTGGGGCAAGGAGGCGTTTGAAAAAGCTGAAAAAGAAGACAAGCCGATTTTTCTCTCCATCGGTTACTCCACCTGCCACTGGTGCCACGTCATGGCCCATGAGTCTTTTGAAGACCACGAGACCGGGAAACTGATCAACGAAGTGTTCATTCCAATTAAGGTGGATCGAGAGGAGCGGCCTGATATCGATCAGGTATACATGGCGGTTTGTCAATTGATGACCGGGAGCGGCGGCTGGCCTTTGACTATTATAATGACGCCTGACAAGAAACCCTTTTTCGCGGCCACATACATGCCAAAGGAAAGTCGGTTCGGGTACATGGGACTTCTTGACCTTTCTCGTCGCGTGGATCTTCTTTGGAAGACCAAACGAGCCACCCTGCTTGAATCGGTGGATAAAATTGAAACCGCGTTAAGGCAATCCACTGGGAGCAGGGCCGGAGACGAGCTTGGCAAAAGGGCTATGGACGCGGCTTTTTACCAGTTGAGCCAGGGGTTTGATAAATCCTACTCCGGCTTTGGAAACCACCGGAAGTTTCCTACTGCTCATAATCTTCTGTTTCTGCTGAGGCATTGGAAGCGAACCGGTGACAAAAAGGCGTTAAGCATGGTTGAACAAACCCTTGATGCCATGGGCAAAGGGGGTATATATGATCACCTTGGATTTGGTTTTCATCGCTATTCCACAGATAGAAAATGGCTACTGCCCCACTTTGAAAAGATGCTCTATGATCAGGCGATGTTGACTGTTGCCTATACTGAAGCCTATCAGGCAACGGGGAAAATAAAATATAAGGAAACCGCCAGGGAGATTCTTACATATGTCCTTCGTGATATGACCTCACCGGAGGGCGGTTTTTATTCCGCCGAAGACGCCGACAGTGAAGGCCAAGAGGGTAAATTTTACACATGGACAAAAGACGAAATTGTCAAGGTGCTGGGCAAAGCAAAAGCCGGCCGGTTTATTGAGTTTTATAATGTTAAGCCCAGGGGCAACTTTCATGACCAGACAACGAAACGAAAAAACGGCGCCAACATTCTGCATCGTTCTCAGTCGTTAAAAAAGATGACTGATGATATAGAAAATAGCCGCCGGTTACTCTTTGCTCATCGTGAAAAGAGGGTTCACCCATTAAAGGACGATAAAGTTCTCGTGGACTGGAACGGGTTGATGATTGGGGCTCTCGCGTTTTCCGCGGGCGCCTTTGACGAACCTATATATTTGGACGCTGCTGAAAAAGCCGCCGGGTTCATCTTGAAAAACATGCAAGGACCCGACGGTCGCCTTGTTCATAGATACCGTGAAGGGCATGCCGGCCTTGACGCGACTTTGGATGACTACGCATTTTTCCTTTGGGGATTAATTGAACTTTACGAATCATCCTTCAAGGTCGAGTATCTCGAAAGAGCCCTTGCTTTGACCCAAATAATGATTGACGATTTTTGGGATAAAGCCGGAGGCGGTTTTTATTTCACAGGCAAAGACGCGGAAACGCTTTTGGCGCGCCCCAAAGAGATTTTCGACGGAGCAGTGCCCTCTGGAAATTCGGTAGCGGCTCACAGTCTGCTTCGCCTGGCTCGCGTTACCGGGAATACAGATTACGAAATCCGAGCCGCGAATATTTTTAAGGCCTTCTCCAAAAACATTCAACCCATGCCATCGAGCCACACCCACTTGATGATGGCCGTGGACTTTTCCGTGGGACCGGCCACGGAAGTCGTTGTTGTTGGAGATTCAAAGGCAAAGTCGACCCAAAGGATGCTTAAGACTTTGCAGGCTGAGTATTTGCCAAATACGGTTGTTGTCTTTAAACCGACTGAAATAGAATTACCCGGGATCGTCAACTTTGCCAAATACACAGAAAAACAGAAGAGCGTCAACGGAGAAACCACGGCATTTGTATGTCGGAATCACCTTTGCAATCCCCCGACAACCGACATAAAAAGCATGGAAAAGTTGCTTGAAGCCAAGTTTTCCGGAGACGACCAATGATGGATTTACCTGGAAAAAATAGAGAGGGCCTTATTCTTTTTACACGCTTTCCAATTCCGGGAAAAACCAAAACCCGCTTGATTCCTTCTCTTGGAGAATGGGAAGCTGCCGATCTTCAAAGGCGGATGACCAAAAGGACTCTTGGGATATGTCAAAGATACATCGCGGGGGTTGACGTTAGTTTCACGGTTTTTTTTGAGGGTGGAAATGAAAACTTGATGAGTCGGGTTTTTGGCAAGGAAATCCATTACCAAAGACAGAAACAGGGCGATCTGGGCAAGCGCATGGATTGGGCTTTTCGCAAAGCATTTAAGAGCGGCGACCAAAAGGTGGTTCTGATTGGAACGGACTGCCCTGGAATTGACGAAAAGATTCTAAAAGAGGCTTTTGACGCGTTAAACCACCACGATGTGGTTTTTGGCCCGGCTATTGATGGCGGGTACTATCTTATCGGGATGACCGGATCTCCTTTGGGCATGTTTGAGAATATTCCATGGGGGACATCTCAGGTTCTTGACCAGTCCATCAAGGCCGCACAAAAAATCGACCTTTCGATTGGGTTCCTTGAACCTCTGGAGGACGTGGATCGCCCGGAGGATTTGCCCGTATGGGAACAGGCTTTGAAAAAGGACGAGGCGGGTCGGTTGGAAAAAAGCATCTCAGTTATCATTCCCGCCCTGAATGAAGGAACTACTATTTCCAATACCATCCGAAACATTCGTGATAATGGTCATGTTTTGGAAATCATCATTGTAGACGGGAAAAGTTCGGACCAGACCCGGTTAGTGGCCAAAACCGCGGGAGCCAAAGTGATGGTTTCAGAGCCTGGGCGCGGGGGTCAAATGAACGCCGGGGCGAATGTAGCAAAAGGCGACATCCTTCTGTTTCTTCACGCCGACACCAAACTTGGACCACAATTCGATGAATATATACGTAAAGCGCTAAAAAACAGGGAAATCATAGCAGGTGCTTTTGAACTTCGAATTGATGGCCACGGCAAAGGTTTGCGAAGAATCGAGAGATTGGCGAATTGGCGGTCAAAAAAGCGACAGATGCCCTATGGAGACCAGGGGATATTTCTAAGAACCAAAACTTTTCGCGAAATCGGCGGTTTCAAACAGATGCCGATTATGGAGGATTTTGAGCTGATGCAAAGGCTTAACAAGCTTGGGCTCATCAAAATTATACCTATAGCCGCAATCACTTCAGCGCGTCGCTGGCAATCAAAAGGTATTCTGAAAACGACAATAATCAATCAAATTATTATCTTGGCATATCTCTTTGGAGTTTCTCCGATCCGATTAGCGCCTTTGTATAGAAAACAAAATGACTTTCCTTGTAATAAAAACCCTGTTGCCTCGACTAAAAATAAACAAGAAGAGGGAACAGATCATGCCTCAAATCGAAGAGCTGCCATTTAAACTAAGAACGTTTTTAAAGCTATATCCTTGGAGACGAATATCTTCGGTCAAAATGGCCGCTGTAAGTAAACCTTTATCTCATAGCAGGGTTGCCCTTGTTACAACAGCGGGTTTTGTCACGCCCGATCAAAAGCCCTTTGATGAACGCATAAAAGGTGGAGACTTTTCCTATCGAATCATCCCAAAAAACATCGATGTACAATCCCTTGCGGAATACCACCGAAGCGACTCATTCGACCACGCTGGGATCGCGGCGGATCGCAACCTCGCGTTCCCCCTGGACCAACTCCACGAGCTTGCACACCAGGGCGTCATAGGCGAAGTCGCTCCGCGGCACATTTCGTTTATGGGGTCTATCACCGCTCCGGGGAGGCTCATGCACGGAACCGCCCCGGAGGCGGCTGATATTTTAACCGATGATAAAGTGGATGTGGCGCTCCTGGTTCCGGTCTGACCCATGTGTCATCAGGCGGTTGGCCTGATCCAGGCGGAAATCGAGGGAAGAGGGATTGCAACCCCTTCGATCACCATGATGCCCCAGATTACCGGAAAAGTAGGATTCACCAGAGCCTTGGAGGTTCCTTTCTCTCTAGGCTATCCTCTTGGGAAACCAAATGCTCCCATGTTGCAAAAAGCGATTCTAACCGAACTGCTTAAATTGACATACTCCGCGGATAAACCTATCATCAAATCCTTGGCGTTGAAGAAAAATAAGCTCTTGTGGCAAGTAGGTAAAACATTCAGGAAAGAAGTAGCGTAATGACATGGAATCCCGACTTTTGGGCGCGGCTGGAATCTTCCGGCACACCAATTTATATTCGTAAGGATTCACCGGATTGGTTTGTGCCGAACAAGGCGGCTGATAATATTTTAACCGCCCTTTTTGAAAAAAACAGCAACAGGGACAGTTGGGCAGTTCAAAAGCTGATAAGCAGATTTAAGGACACTCCGGCAAAAGCATACAAGGGCAGATCGGAGTATCTTGCTAAAGACAATTTACGAGAACTCTGGTTCCATCTGACCAACAACTGCAATCTGACATGCGCCCATTGCATGTTTAACTCGTCGCCCGGGGACAAGCAGGAATTGAAAACCGATGACCTTCTTAGCCTAGCCGACCAGGCGTTTGCACTTGGATGCCGAGTCTTTGCCTTTACCGGCGGCGAGCCTTTTGTGTACAAAGATTTTACAAAGATCGTGGACCACATATTGAGCTTTGACGATTCCCATGTCGTGGTGCTGACAAATGGCACTCTCATTCACCGCTTCATTGACGCGATCAAACAGTGGCCCGCCCACCGATTTCATCTTCAAATAAGCGTTGACGGCATGGAGGAAAATCACGATCGGATTCGCGGAGAGGGCACTTTTGAGAAATTATCCAAAGAGTTGGCGTTGCTAAAATCCATTGATCTCTCCTTTACCCTTTCCATGGCCGTGGAAAGTAAAAACGTGGAGCAGATGCCGGCTCTGGTCGAATATGCCGCCGCGGCGGGCGCCTCCAATGTCCATTTTATGTGGTATTTCATCAGAGGGCGTGGAGATAAAACCGGTTTTGCGGACGTGAATGACATATTTAAACAGCTTATACTCGCGGCGGAAAAAGCCCAAGAGACCGGAATCGTGATCGACAACATCGAATCGCAAAAAGCTCAGATTTTCGCCCCGAAAGGAACCATCCACGACGGAACCGGCAGCGGTTGGGAATCGGCGGCTATCGGACCGGACGGCCGCCTTTACCCTTCGGCCGCCCTTGTTGGAATGAACGAACTGGCTACTGAAATAGATAATGGCCTGAACCATGCCTGGAAAACCGGCAACCCTCTAAAGGAAATTCGTAAAGTTTCGATCAAAGATGATTCGTCTTT
>CAYSHR010000193.1:0-6865 GCA_964430795.1 uncultured bacterium | reverse complement strand
CCCCTGGGGGGCCACGAGCATCGTATGGGGTTTCTACTTTTAACTCTACCTTCATCTCTTTCCCCATATTTTCTAATTTTACATAGAGGGAAAAAAGCGGACCAGCCATCTGATTTACGCGGCCATGCTTTTAGTAGTGGCGGCAACTCAGATCGGCCTTGGCCTTGTGGTTATTTTTCTTTTTATCGGGATTTATGAGGTCATTGATTATTTTGCTAAGATAAAGGAGAGTAGAAAGCCGGTTTTTATTAAACAGATTGCCCTTCTTGTTTTGCTGGTATTGTTATTGGGCGCGGCTCGAATTGTTCCTATGGCAAAGCTGATTTCTCAAAACTCCAGACAAGTCGGTCCCTATTCCACTTATATGGATACAGATCCTGGAAGACCCAATTTTTATAAAAGTCCCGCCCATTTCGGTTTTGCCCTTACCCATTACGATTCAATTCCCAATTACCCTATTCATCCGGGATGGATTACACTGTTTCTCGCGCTAATTGGCGGGGCGGCGTTTATTAAAAAAAGCTGGAAATATGTCGCTCTTACATGTTTATTTATCGCTTTTTCCTTTGGTCCCTATTTTTTTATTGATCTTTGGCGACCCCTCTATTACCTGCCCATGTTCAATTCCATGCACCAGCCCTATCAGCTTATAAATTATTTTATTCTTTTTGGCATAACCATTCTCGCGGCTTATTCATTTCTCCTTTTCAAAAAGCTGCCTGGAAAGACCCTGCCCTTAATCATCTCTCTTCTGCCATTTCTATTTCTCATTCAACCCTGGCAGGATAACGGCCACATCTATAGCAAGACTTTTACAAAAAAAGCGCCGGTGTTAAAGGGTGGGGATAAGTTTTACCAGATAAGAGCGTCAAATCAGGTAAGGGGCGCGCCAAGGTCTCCCCACTCTCATCAATATTTTAATGTCCTTAGGAATGTGGGCACAATTGATTGGGACGGCGATGTTCTCCTTCCTGAAAACACCGAGTGTAAATTCTTTGTGGACATGAACGATAACATCAAGAAAAACAAAAGCTATAAGGGAGAGGCTTATCTTGAAAACGGCTCCGGCACAGCCGAAATTGTCTCAATATCGCCAAATCGCATTTTGGTAAAAGCAACTAATTTCGCACCGGACAGACTAATAATCAATCAAAATTTTGACCCTGGATGGAACGGGCCTCTTGGTTTTGAAATCGAGAATCACAATGGCCTTTTATCCCTCGGATTAAATAGGGCCGCCACTTGGGAAATCGAGCTTGGCTACCTGCCCTTCCATATTATCATGGGAATCGTTATCAGCCTTCTTTCCTTTGCCGGGGCGATTTTTTATCTGAAAAGATCAGTTTAGCGGAACCCATCTTTTTCCTCTGTCCCTATACTCGAAAACATCTCCTGTATCGATTTTGTAAACCCAGCCGTGGAGCTTAAGCTCACCCTTTTTCAGTCTTTCTGTAATCGTGGGATAAGACCTTAGGTTTTTCAACTGAATGAGAACGTTTTTGGCTACCGCGGTAAAGACCTCGTTTACCACCGGCATGCCCTTTTCTTTGACTGACGCTTTTTCCGCGCCCCTGGAGAACTTGAGCCACTTTTTTGTTTCCGGCAAAGACTCCAGTTTTTTTGGATTCACAAGAAGGGTCATGGCGCCGCAGTCCGAGTGACCGCATATTATTATCTCCTCAAGGGAGAGCTTGGCAACCGCCATTTCCACGGTAGCGCTTACTCCGCAATCGGTAGCGCCATATTTCGGAACAATGTTGCCGGCGTTTCGCACCTGAAAAACCTCTCCGGGTTTTGTGTTCAAAAGAAGTCCCGGCGCTATTCGGGAGTCAGAGCAGGTGATAAACATGACCTTGGGATTTTGCCCTTTTTCCAGAGTTTGGAAATGGCTCATGTCGGCTTTAAAAACCTTCTTTTTAAAATTCTTCAGTCCGCTGATCAGTTTTTTCAAGAAAGCCTCCAAAAGGAACAATGTTTTATTGTAATCGTTCAGTGATCGGTGTAAGGGTTTGAGATCGGGGGACATGACCCCATTTCTCAGCAATGCATGGCATTGTCAATGATATTAGGGAAATGGGGATCGTGTCCCCCGATCTCCTTTTCCAAAAAGTCCCCCTGTAACTGAACGATTACGTTTCATTCGATTATTTTTTTTCTTTCTTTTTCGCCTTTTTGGTTTTCTTTGCTTTTTTCACTTTTTTAGGGTTTAGACCTTTAAGTTCCGGCAGGACAAAAAGGCCGTTTTTCTGAATAGTCACACCGTCGAAAATAATCTCGCCATCCCCAGTAAGGAGCTTGACAAGGTCCCAGTGAACCGCGCTTTTGTTTCCATTATCCGCGTCATCGTATGACATTCCCGGAGTAAAATGAATCGATCCGAATATCTTCTCGTCAAAAAGGATATTCTTCATGGGTTTGGTAATTTCCGTGTTTGTTCCAATGGCGAATTCGCCCACGTATCTGGCGCCCTTGTCGGTATTGAATATCTTGTTCAACTCCTTGTCATCCCCCGCGCATGTGGCTTTGATGATTTTACCTTTGGCGAATTCGAGGCGGACATCGTTCCAGATTTTACCGGCGTAATTACTAGGCGCGTTGTATTGAATGTACCCCTCAACGCTATCCTTAACCGGCGCGGTGTAAACTTCGCCGTCAGGAATATTTTTCTCTCCGGCGCAGCTAATGGCTTTCATGCCCTTAAGGGAGAAGCGCAGGTCCGTGTCTGAGGCTTTGATTTGCACTTTTTTCGCTTTATTCATAAGCTTGACCAGAACTTTGTGCTTTCTCTCCAATGACCCGTAATCAAATATTGTGCTGGCAAAGAAAAAATCCTCGAAATCCTCAAGGCTCATCCCCGCGTCCTGGGCGCCGGCATGAGTGGGCCAGCGAGTAACCACCCACCTTGTATTATTTACCCGCTCCATCAGAATCGGATTGATCGCGCGCATGTGTGCTGAGATATTCCCGTGATTCACTCCTGAGAGATAGGCGGAATTTTCAGGAGCTCGGACTCCGATAAAAACATCCACCTCTTTCATGAAATCCATATCATTTTGATGAAAATATTCCAGTTGGGATTTCTTTCCATACTTGTAAAAGTCCTTTTCAACTTCCGGTATGGTCATTTCATACTTTACAAGCTTCGCGCCTTTTAACAGGGCGTACTTATGAAGCTCCTTCAATATTGGGACCGTATCAACGCCAATAGCGTGAATTTGGACCACATCTCCCCGTTTTATCTTTGTGGAAAAACCACCCAGAACTTCCGCCAATTCCTTTATTCTCGGATCCGCCATTTGAGCCTCCTGTCTATTGATTTACGCAAAATTTCATCTATTCAAAATTAAAGGACTAAACGCCGAATATCCTACTTCCAGGGCAATTAGAAATCAAGAAAGATGTTGGGAAAAGTTGGATTCTTAAATTTGTTTCCGGTCCGGAAAGTCTCCTTTTCCCTCAAAATTCAATGTTCCCAACAAAGTACTCCATTCTTAAAAGAACAATTCCGATAAGACTATTGAGATATTTTATAATTGGAGGGATGTTTTTGAGCCGGACTATATCGGTGGCGTTAAATATTGAGAACCGGAAAATAATGGAAAGAGTGACGCGGCTTTTTCCATCCATAGGCTCAGTTGGCGAAATATCCATTACTGAATTCGCGCCTTTAAGCCAGGTTGTCATTTGTGATTATGATGATCCTATGAGTTCTCTGCCCTTGATTGAACAGAAAAACAAAGCCCAGGGAAAACCCCTTGTAGTTATTATTTTCAAAAAGGATCCTCTACTTATTCGTCAACTCTTTCTCGACGGCGCGTCGGATGTTCTGGCTATTGATGATATTGAAAAGGATATGGTCTTCGCGATACGGAACGCTCATGATTCCCAGGCGGCCGCGACTCGGGAATCACAACTTTTAACTACAGGCTTGGTCCATTTTAGAGATTTATCGGAACTGGCCGGCGCCGGCTCGGACCTTCAGCCCTTTTTCAATAGAATTGTGGAAGTCATCGCCCGGATAATGGAAGTGGAGATCGTCTCCTTAATGCTGCTTAACGAAAGGTTCCAGACTCTATGGATAGCTTCGGCCATTGGTCTTGACCAGCAGATCATCAAGGAGACTTCGGTTTCTCTTGGCCAGGGAATCTCAGGCCGTGTGGCAAAGCAAGGGCGTCCTCTACTTTTACAAAACGTAGAACAGGAGATGGATTATCAAAAGCGCAAAAGCTCCACCAAGTATAGCACTAAAGGGCTTCTGAGCGTGCCTATCAAGGTAAGAAACCAGGTGATTGGCGTTTTTAACGTTAACAACAAAATTTCAGGGGGATCATTTCACGAATCGGACTTGAATATTCTAGTGACATTGAGCAATCAGGCCGGTCTTGCCATAGACAACGCCCGGATGTTTTCCGATCTTAAAAGCAAAGCTAGTTCCCTGGAGATAGCCTATAACGAGTTGAAAAAACTCAACCGGGCCAAGACCGATCTTGTAATGAACCTGTCCCATGAGATGAAAACCCCATTAACAGCCATTTTAGGTTATGTTGACCTGATGCTTTCCGGGCAGATCAAACAGAAGGAGAGAATTACCGGCGCCCTGGAGAAAATTTCTCAAAGAGGCAAACACCTCAATAGGCTGGTGGAGAGAATTTTCACTTACTTCGCGTTGCAGACAAACTCCATCAACTGGATGTTTGAAATGACGCCACTTGTTAAAATAATTTACCAGGCAGTGGATGATTTAAGAGAGCTGGCAAGAAAAAAGGAAGTGGAGGTCTTTGTGGATGGCCCTTCTTTAGCATACCATATCCATTGCGATGTTCCCCATATGCGGGAAGTCTTCGCCAACCTTGTGGAGAACGCCATTATCTTTAACAAAAAAGGCGGCAAAGTAAAAATAGACGGCCAAACCGACGGTATGGGCGTAAGGGCGGTAAAAATAAACGTGAGGGATACCGGCCCGGGAATTTCTCAATCCATCGTAAATACTATTTTTGACGGTTTCGTTCAGACCGAGAATGTAATGATGGAAAAACCCGAAGGATTGGGAATCGGCCTTGCCATGAGTAAAGTGATTGTTGAAGATCATTTTGGCTCAATCAAGCTCTCAGCCAACTCAAAGAAGGGCGCTGTTTTCACCATTAATTTACCCTTAAAGGTAAACACGAGGTTAAACAGGCCTGCCCGGAAATTTGTCCCGGCCCAAATCTGATGAGGCGCCTTCCTGAATTGGAAACCAAAATCCACCCTGCCTGTTTTTTAGAACAGGAACCAATTAAATGGTTGCTAAAATCACTTAAACTGTAAAAAGAACATAAATAATCTTGCAAAAGATCAGCTCATTGCTTACCCTTGCAATGACAAACTAACCCAAAGTTACTTTTGATCGGCCGGCAATTTCGTTTAATGAACAAGGAGATGGAAATGGCTGCAAAACCTTTGATTTTGGAGATGGATGGAGATTTAGCCAGGATTACCCTCAATCGCCCTGAGGTTAATAACGCTCTAAGCATTGAGCTGTCGGATATGCTTGTAGAGGCGATCCGGACTGTAAAAAAATCCACGGATGTCAAATTTGTAGTTATTAAAGGCGCGGGCAATACTTTTTGCGCCGGTGATGACATTACTGAGATGCCCTACTGGGGCAATGATGAACATGGGAACAGCACCCAGGGCGCCAACGGAGTATTACGCAGGGTCCGCCTTTATCAGGATATGGCCAACTCCCTTGAGGAACTGGACAAGATGACCATTTGCGCGGTGGATGGATTCGCGGTGGGAGGCGGTCTTGAGATAACCATGGCCAGCGATTTTGTTATTGCCACAGACAGGGCAATATGGGGAATGCCTGAAGTTGACAGCGGAATCACTCCAGGTTGGGGTGGCACCACCCGCATGGCTCGATATATCGGCAAGCGAAGGACAAAGGAGATAAACATAATCGGCGCTCTTATGCCCGGACAAAAAGCTGTGGATTGGGGACTTTGGAACAGAGTTGTGCCCGCGGAAAAACTGGACAACGAGGTTGACGCCCTTTTGGAAGTATTGCGCTCAAAGAACCAGCAGGCCTGTCGCCAGTTAAAATATATAATCAACCGAGGTTGCGAGACCGACCTTTACTCGGCCCAGGGTTATGAGATGCTTTCCGCTGGGCTTAGCGGCGCGGTAAATGGTTTCTGGATGGTAAATGACGCGGATCAGGGAGATGGAGTAACCAATTTCGCTAAAAAAGGGGAACTATGGAAAAAGCGAAGAAAATTGGCGAAAAATTTCTGGTCGGATTGAGAATGGGACATAAAAGCAAAACCGAAGGCTTTAAAATAAATTATCCCTTTTATTTGAGAATTTCCCAATTAGCTGATTTTATGCTATCTTTAAGCAACTAAAGACAAATTCAATAAAACAATAAGTGGGATATTATCTGAAGATGGATGATGTTAAAAGCAAATCCCAAATTCTTGCCAAGCTTAAAGAAGCCAGGGAAAAAATATCCGAGCTTCAGAAAAAAGAAGAAGCCGCCAAGCTTCAATACCAGAGCTTCCCCATACCTACATATACATGGAAGAAAACCGGGGATGACTTTGAGTTGACCAACCATAATCTTGCCGCCAATAAGATAACCAAGGGGCACATATCAGAGTATTTGGGAATAACCCTATCCACCCTGCACAAAGATGATCAACAGATTATCGACCATATACACCACTGTTATAATAATAAGACCACCATTAAAAAATCCATCAACTATACTTTTCAATCCACTGGACAAAGAAAGGCTCTCATTGCTTATTACACCTACGTTCCTCCTGATAAAGTAATTGTTAATACAGAAGACATAACTGACAGAGTTCAGGCGGAGACAGCC
>CAYSHR010000192.1:0-6867 GCA_964430795.1 uncultured bacterium | reverse complement strand
GGATATTTCACCAGTTACGTTCTTTTTGGCGTATTTCTCAAGTGGCTTTTAGACCATCGAGAAGGGTTTCCGGGCATGACAGGCATGGAAGTCCTTTTCAATACCACTGTTGGCGGCATGGGCGTCGCGCTGGCCGTTGTTCTGATTTTCCGTTGGCCAGGCCGGCTCAAAAGCACCCTTCCTTCAATTTGGGGAGGCCGGTTGCCAGGTGAATACTTATGGCTCATCCCTTCAGGAATCTGCACCGGCTTTGTTATTCCCACAACCACCCTCATGTATACCTATGGATACTCGGTGATGGTGGCCATGGTGCTGATGCGGTCGGCTCTTATTGTGGCGTCAAGGGTTGTTGATATGATTCTGATCCGTCAGGGGCATTTAGACAAGGAGGTCTACTGGCAGGAAAACGCGGCGGTCCTGGCGGCCATCGGGGCGTTGAGCATTGTCATTTTCGGCGCGGGCAAACAGGATTTTCAATTCTTTCAATCCCCAGCCGCCATGATCACCATGGGGCTTTACATCGTTCCCTACTCCATACGGATTTATATTCTGAGCAGGTTCAAATTGAAAGCGGACCATAGAGCACTTTTCGGGATTGAACAGCTATTTGCCGCGGTTACGGTGATTGTCGTAGTAATCATGTTTCTTGCTTTTTTCTACGCCGGATGGAAGCCGCAGCAGTTGGTGGATTTTACCGCCGGGCTTTACAACCCAAGCCTGATAGCCATAATTATCGGCATGCCTTTTGGAATCGGCGCTTTCTTCTCTGTTTTTCTTTTTCTGTATAAGGGAGGAACAGCCACTTTCAACATCACTCTGAACAGAATGACCTCTTTGATTGGAGGGACTACCGCGACACTGATATTCCATTACGCCTTTGGAGGTAAAGCCATCAAAGCCCAGAACTGGGCCGCTCTCGCGGTTGTCTTTATTGCCATCGGTTTTCTGACCTGGGCGGGCAAGCGGCGAGCTAAAGAAGCTAAGGCTGGCTGATCCTATGGTTATAAGAAAATTGAAGGATGATATTCCTTTCTCGCATGGACTTGTCGCGGCGATATTTTACCTGCTTTTTTCAATTTTCCAGATATTGCATCACCAGTCTTATAACTTGCTTTCCGCTTTTTACCTTGGATGCTGGCTGGTTGGAGTCGGGCTTCTGGTAAAAATGGAATTGGCTTTTTTTGTGGGAATGTTCTGGCTTATTCTTGGCGTTCCCTTTCGGATTCTGGACCTTCTGACATCAAGGGATTTTATTTTTATTCCGACTCTTACCCATATTGGCGGATTGATTATCACGATTATCGGACTTAAATATATGAAAACAAGGAAGTTATCCTGGGCATACGCCACAGGAGGGCTTATAACTCTTGTCATTTTCAGCAGGCTTGTTACACCTGCTGTGGGAAATGTAAATTTTACATATAATGTGCCCAAAGAATTGGAAAGCCCTTTTCCTTCCCATTTACTTTTTTCAATCATCTTTATAATTTTAAGTGCCATCACCTTCTTTATATCAGAACTGGCTGTGAGATTCCTTGAGTCAAAAAGAGAATTTAGAGGAATCGGCAAGTAAAAGGCTGATCAAAATATCCATCAATATTTAGCCCGCATATTGAAAATAATAGTAATTATTCATTGACACCAGAGTAAAATGATTATATTGTGCATATGCACAAAATAGAGGGAGTTGAATGAGTCCACGACCTAAAAAGCCCAGAAATTGTCAATGCTCTTTTGTTGGGCATGCCTTTAAGCCAACGGGAATACCTATGACAGAGATAGAGAAAGTTGCCCTTGGCAGGGAAGAACTTGAGGCTATTCGCCTTTGTGATCTTGAGGGAGACAGCCAGGAGCATGCTGGGGAGAAAATGGGAGTTTCCAGGGGAACCATTCAGCGAACCGTCACCCAAGCCAGAAAAAAGGTAGCTTACGCTCTTACCAATAAATGCGCGCTTGTTTTTGAGAAAAATGAATTTATATAAGGAGAGAGGAAAATGAACATCTGCATTCCTGTAGAAACCGATCAAGGCATAAAAAGCGAAGTATACGACCATTTTGGATCAGCACCGGGATTTTTAATAGTTGATGTGGATACTCTGGAATGTCGCTTAGTATCCAACAATAACATACATCACGCCCACGGTATGTGTCAGCCGGCGGCGGCTATTGCGGGTGAAAAAGTTGATGGCGTTGTGGTAGGCGGTATTGGGCGTGGCGCTCTTATGAAATTATCTTTGGCCGGATACAAAATATTTCACTCCCAATTTGCTACAGTAAAAGAGACAGTGGATGCTTTTAAAACCGGTAAGTTACCGGAATTTTCAATTCAAAATGCCTGTGGCGGCCATAATCATGGCGGCGGTTGCCAATAGAAGCATTTTATAAACGTGAGTCCTATTCCAGTTCTTCGAATTCGTCGTAGTGACAATGCCCTTCGCCGGAATGGCCGGTAGTGAACAGGGCTTCCATGAACGTGTCGTAATCGGCGTCGCTTAAAAGGGATTTCATTTCAGCCTGATCAATATCCAGAGCGCCATCTACAGCAATGTCGGCAAAAGGCTGGAACCCAAGGGCAACGTCATTTACGCTGTCCGTCTCTCCCAAGGCTTCATAATCTCCAAAAAGATGGTCGGAATGGAAAGTGATTTCCACTGAGCCTACACCGCCTTTGGAGACCACGCCGGCGTTTTCATCATCAACCGTCTGTTGGCAATCTGAAAAAGCCATTTCTTCGTTGAGCTTTATTGTAAATGTAATTGTATCGCTATCTTTTGTCGCGGCGCCAATCATAACTATTGAATATCCGGCGTATGCACTTTCGCTTCCCTGGCTGACCGCGAAGTTGATAAAATTATAGTTGCCAATGGGCGCGTTCTCGATGGCGTCAAGGAGAACCCGGTTGGTTCCGTCAGGGCCGGCGGTTTTTAAATCAATCCAGTATTCGTTTAAAAGGGCTACATGGGCGGCGCCATCTGGAATATCAGTATGAGGGTGGCCCGCGTGAGCCGGCAAACAGGATTGAGGAGTCGTCAATTTACTTTCTATTTCGATTTGATCCTCAGGAACCTGAAAGGCTGTGGGAGCGTTATAGTTTACATAGAAATGGTCGAAAGAAATTGCCCATCCGGTCTTGCCCACAAAACCGTTCTGAATGAATTCCTCCCCGTTTGTGTAAAATTCGAGGGTTCCAACGCCGCCGCCGTCATCATCGTCGTCGTCATCATCCCCGCAACCATTCAGGGTAAATGTCAGGGCGGTTAATAAAAACACAGTGAGCAGCAAGAGCTTGATAAGAGTTTTCATTTTGTCTCCTTAAAAAAATTAAAATTTCGCAGTAACTGAAAACCTGGCAAAAAAGGGCGTTCCCGGAGTAAAGTGAATTCCGTTATACGATTCCCCATTTTTTTCAGGTCGGGTTTCGTATGAAAAAACAGCGTCTTCCCATTTTGTGTTCAACAAATTGTCAATGGCCAGTTCCACGCCCCACTCTTTCTGGTCATAGCCAACCACAGTGTCCATGATGTAATAAGGAGGGGCGAAATCTCCCTGGTCGAGTTCTCGTTTGCCCATTAAACGCCCTAGGATCATCCCTCTAAATCCTTTGAGGTTTGAAAGGCCGATGCCATTTGACATAATAAACACAGGGCCATTGGGAATCTTGTCGCCCGACTGGGCAAAACGCGCGTTGACATATGATCCATCAGTCAGAAAATAAAGCCAATCTGTGGGGCATACTCGAATTTCTCCATCGAGACCCTGGCGGATTGTAGATTCCTTTAAAGAAGCGATACCGGTTTGGGGATCAAACAGAAGGTCCTCTTCCTTGTTCGCGAACCAGGCCGCCGCTGATGTGGATACGCGGTTTTTCCATAAATTGACTCTGGTGGAAACTTCGCCGCCCTTTACCTTTGGAATGGTGTTTTTGGGATCGCCGGCCATTTGCAGGCTTGTGTTTGAGAAAAAACCTTCACCATAATTGAGAAAAATATCCCACGCTGGAACAGGTGAAAAGATTACAGAGGCTTTTGGGCTGAAAATTGACGCGGTTTCATTCCATAGGATTTTTTCATCATCAAGAACATCGCCTTGGTTTGTGTAAATATTGAAATAGCGCCTGTCCCGGGTTCCTTTTCCTGAATATGCGATAAGGTCAAACCTGGCTCCTGGCACAACAGTAAGCCATTTCGTAAGGGTCAGATTCTCTTTAAGCCAGGCGCCAAGGGCGTTTTCCGAAAATTCCAAATCATTAATCAGATTCCACCTTTCCCGATCCGTCGTATTGGCCAATATCTGGGAAACCGAGTCATAACGCCATTGGACTCCAAAAGATGTCGCCCAGATAGTGGAACCGAGTTTTGATATGTTTTTATATC
This sequence comes from uncultured bacterium, assembly GCA_964430795.1. Lineage (GTDB taxonomy): Bacteria > Lernaellota > Lernaellaia > JACKCT01 > CAYSHR01 > CAYSHR01. The sequence continues at coordinate 2,494 of CAYSHR010000192.1, read as the reverse complement.
TGAAATTAAAACCGAAAACATCTCGGCAGTCGAACATCTCCTGCTGGTCGCCCTTTTCCGGATTTAAGAGGAAGTAGGTATAATTTGACCAGATTGTTGTATTCTTGTAATCGTAAAATCCTTGAAGGCGCAGGTCGTTTGGTCCGGTTGATAGATCGGCGGTAAGGGCGGTAAGATGGCGGTTGGAATTAACTCTATCTGAAGAATCTATAGACCCGAATCTGCCAATCCCGCCATTATCAACCCATTCCTTTGGGATAACGTCAGAGGCGGCGCTTTTTTGACCATAATGATTGGTCATGAGGTTGACGCCCCAGTTGCCAAGCAGGAAGGTATGCCCTGTATTGGCCCTGAATCCGTCCGAATCTCCCGGATCGGTGTAGCCGGCAATGTGATCAGCCTCAATGGCGCCAACCATCAGGTAAGGGTCTGCTGTAATGGAGAATAATCCCCGCACCTTTGCGAACCCATACATGCCTGCCGTAGCGGTGATTTCATTATTTTCACCAGTTTGTCTTGGAATAAAATTTATCGCTCCCGCGGTTGCGAAATTTCCGTATTCCGGATCGTATGGCCCCTTGATTATCTTGATGGAAGAGATGGTTTCGGGAATGAGAAAATGAAGATCAAGGTAGCCATGCCCATGCACCTGAGATGGTTCATTTAATGGAACGCCATCGAGATAAGCGGCAAGGTCCTGCCCATGCTCGGCGTCGAAGCCCCGAAGGAAATACTGGTATGCCTTGGCGCCTCCGGTATGTTGGGATACATGAATGCTTGGAATCAGGCGAACCAGGTCGCTTGGGTTATGTCTTGGGAAGCTCTTGAAATCCTTGTCGCGAATAACTTTATCTGACGCCGCGGTCAATGATCTTTCTTCCACCACCGTGACTTCTTCCAGTAGAGTATCTCCATCTTCCACGATGTTTTCCAAAGGAATGTCAACTTCGTTTTCAACCATCTGGGTATTGGAAGGGAGTTGGGCGCCCTGCTTATCATAAGCGGTTTTTGTATCTGGAACACCGTCTTTATTGGCGTCGGTCAAAAAAAGTTTGCGATTTTCATCCTTGTCAAAAAATATCCAGGAATCAATTTTGCCATCGAAATCCGTATCTGTCTCAGTGCGAACATGGGCGCCGTTTTCCATAATGTGGTTAACGTCGGCTATACCGTCCTTGTTTAAATCCATGGACTGATAAGCCAAAAAGCCCCCACTGTACTTTTCGGTAGATTCAAAATATCCGTCGCAATTCGCATCCCTGGATAAACTGGTGACCTTTCCATTAGTCAGGAAAAAATAAATATCAGCTTTGCCATCACCATTTCGATCTGAGTTTTGACGAATTAGTTTTCCTTTCTCATAAAAATTCCAGATATCGTTTTTACCGTCGTCATTAGAGTCATACTCCATATAAACTAGGCGTCCCGCCTGATCCCGAATTACTTTTGCGCCAGGAGGGGGCGCAGCGGGATTGCCCGATAGAACAGGCGAGGCGCCGCCGTGGGCAAAGAGAAATTCAATATTGAAAAAAAGAAAAATAAAAGGAATGAGAATTAATGGGAATTTATATCTGAAAACCGGCGAAAAAAGGATACGATATCTTAAAACGTAGCACGACATGCTACGAAATTATTTTACGTACTACTTTTTGTCAAGATAAAAAAGAAAAAGTTCTGAAATTTATCAGGGAGGCTATTGAAATCGCCTCATCTTTATGCAAATATCAAATCACTTTTTACCTTTAGATTATAATTTGCCGTGATTTCAAATGGGATGTTTATCTTTTAAAGGAAATGTGAATATGGGAGAGTTCGTAAAAACATCTTCATATCAAGAATTAATTGGCCACCGGAGGGAGATGGAGAAGGTTCATGTCCGGGATCTTTTTAACAAGGACAAGGAGCGTTTTTCCAAATTCTCAATCCTATTTGACGATATTCTTTTTGATTATTCAAAAAACGGAATCACTGAAAAAACCATCTCTCTCCTTTTTTCTCTTGCAAGGGATATGGAGTTGGATAAGTGGATTAAGGCCATGTTCGACGGCCAAAAGATAAACAGCACTGAAAAAAGGGCGGTGCTTCATGTGGCCCTGCGAAATCGATCCAACAGACCAATTATGGTTGATGGCGTTGATGTGATGCCCGGAGTTAACAAGGTCCTTAAAAAGATCCGTGGATTTTGCGACTCGGTCAGGCAAGGGCAGTGGAGAGGTTATACGGGCCAAAAGATTACCGACATTGTAAATATCGGAATAGGGGGATCTGATCTGGGACCAAATATGGTTACCAAGGCTCTAAGACCATATTGGAAAGAAGGGTTACGGGTTCACTTCGTGTCGAATATTGACGGAACCCACGTTATTGAGACTTTAAAAAAGCTGAATCATGAAACAGCTCTGTTTATTATCGCCTCCAAGTCTTTTACCACCCAGGAAACGCCCGGCCACTCCCCTGATCAGGGAGTGGCTCTTGAGGGCGATGGCAAGCTGCT
>CAYSHR010000191.1:0-6874 GCA_964430795.1 uncultured bacterium | reverse complement strand
TGGGTATTGATATCGCCTCCTTCAAGAATAATCTGGCCAGAGTATATATAAATATCCAGGACTATGATTCTTTGAAGGGTGCCGGGTTCCAAGTAAATAAAGTAACACCCGATGATAATAAAGCCGGCTATCATTCTTTTGCAGAAATATTATCGGAGTTGGAAAACATAGCTCTATCAAATCCGGATATTGTTTCCCTTTTTGAGTTGACGCGGTCGCCCTTGGATCAGAAGATCATGGTTCTGAAAATCTCCGATAATCCAAATATCAATGAAACCGAGCCCGGTTATCTTTTTGACTTTAATATCCATGGCGATGAAAAAATTTCGGCTGAAGTCAGCCTCTGCTTTATCAATGAGATAGTCAATGGGTACTCCACAGACCAAGATATTCAATCCATTGTGGAGAATACGGAAATTTTCGTTATACCGGTCTTAAACCCTGATGGTCATATGGATCACAGGCGTTACAATTCCAACAATGTGGACTTAAACAGGAATTATGGATGGTGGTGGGATGGCGGCGGGCCGGCGCCGGTTTCCGAGCCTGAAGTCAAAGCTATCTCCCAACTCGCTTTTCTAGAAAATTTCATGTTCGCCATAAGCTATCACTCAGGTGCGGAACTGGTTAATTATCCTTTCGACTCAACCCCTCACCTTACTCCTGACGACTCTCTTTATCGGTCCATAAGTCAATTATATGGGGATTATTCCGGTTACCCTATAACCAACGGTTATCAATGGTATAAGGCAAACGGAATCAGCGAGGAAAGTTATTACGGAAGCAACGGAACTTTGTCGGTAATTGTGGAGATATCAAACATAAAAACCCCACCCGCCGCACAGATTCCCTATTACTGCTCCCTTAATATTCCGGCCATGATTCAGTTACTTTCTCTGGCCGGACAGGGAATTCATGGCATTGTAACAGATTCACTTACCGGCAATCCGGTTTCGGCGAAGATCAACATCACTCAGGGTGGCTGGCCCTTCTGGACCGATCATCGCACAGGAGATTTTCATAGATATTTATCCGCCGGAAAATATTCCATTCTGGTGGAGGCCAATGGATATGACCCAAGGCTTATTGAAAATATCCTGGTCACCGATTCCAAGGGCGCCTCTATTGACATTGAGCTCCATAGATCAGAAGAGGAATACCATCTTTTCACAGCTCATAAAATACTTTCCTCCCACACCCCCAGAGGCTGGTCCTCATCCTACAAAAATGATTCTTTACCCATATTCGCTCTGGGAAAGTCTGATGGAGTGGCTTTTTCTCTAGGCTCAGGGGGTTATATCGTCATTGACATGGGCGCCTTTACACCAATTACCAAAATCGATGGCATGGATTTTACTGTTTATGAGAAAGAAGTTGACGGTCTTCAGAGTTATCTTGTAAAAGGCTCCTCTGATAAGTGGTGCCCAAGTGGTGACTGGGATGGCTGGGTGACAATTGGAGAAGGCTCAGGAATTTCTGATTTTGATCTTCCTGAAAATGTGGATAATATACGTTATGTGGCCATCATCGACACTTCCGGTCAGGATCCTTTAGGGAAGACAGCCGGCGCGGATATCGACGCTATCGAGCATGCCGCGAAATGCGCGGCGCCGGTGGTGGATTTTACCGCTGACATAACATGGGGCAAAGCGCCTTTGGCAGTCAATTTCACCTCTTTGGTCAACGCGTCTCCCAGTTGCCTTTTGGCTTACCTGTGGGACTTTGGAGATGGGGAAACCGGTGAAAATCCTGGAGAGACTCATCTCTATGAAACTCCCGGAACATATTCAGTGACACTAACAGCCTCAGGTCCCGGAGGAGCCGATTCGAAAACAATTAAAGACTATATCAGGGTCACAGACAGCGGAGACGACGACGATGACGATGGCCGGAGCAAGGATATTGACCAGGAAGAAGATGACGGCGGCAATGGCTGCTGCGGGTAAAGATTTATGGAAAAGATAACAAAAAAACATCCATCCTTCTGGGATGACCTGCTTTTAAGCATGCGGCCAAAGCATTGGTTAAAAAATATTCTCGTTTTTACCGCCATTGTTTTTGCTCATAAAATGGGGGAGCCCATGGCGGTGGCAAAGTCCATTGTGGTCTTTGTAGCCTTCTGTTTTTTAAGTTCCGCCAATTATCTGCTAAATGACGTGCTGGACAGAAATAATGACATCTATCATTTCTTCAAAAAGCGCCGCCCTATTACTCAAGGAAGAATTTCAATCAAAATCGCTCTTTTTTTCTGGTTTATTCTTTCTGTTTTTGCCCTTGTTGTAATCTATTTTATTGGTCAATGGCTTCTCTACTCGGCCCTTGCTTTTATCATTATCGGCATTTCCTATTCCCTCTGGTTAAAGCACGTTGTAATAGTTGACGCCTTTGCCATAGCCGCGGGATATTTGATCAGAACCATGGCCGGCGCCCTTGCCATAGAAGTGCCCATAAGCTCCTGGCTCCTGATATGCACTCTGCTTTTATCACTATTTATGGGCATAACCACAAGAAGTCTGGAGATGAAATTATTGGCTGAAAACGCCTCGAACCATCGCCCTATACTGGCTCATTACAATCCATATCTATTGGACCAGATGGCCGCGGCTATAACCTCCGCCATTGTCATCACATACACCCTCTACACTCTCTCAGGCGCCAACCCCCACGCGCAAAATCAATCAGGACTGTTTCTCACCGTCCCGGTGGTTCTATATGGAATATTCAGGTACCTCTATCTTTTGCAGCAGAAAGAGGTGACAGGAACACTGGAAGGGGCGATTGTCACCGACAAACCAATGATGATCGCGGTTTTGATTTACGCTGTCATTGCCTTTGGCGTGATCTACTTTTAAAAGGAAAATCGCAGTTTTGTATAGGCGTAATCATTTCTGTCAAACTCGCCGAAGTTAGTCTCATATTCTCCACCAAAGAGAATCGTCCCGCCCTCAATTTTAAGCGAATCGGTAATGAGATAAGAGATATATGGATTGAGATACCAGTCTTCCTGGGAGATATTCACAGCGCCGTTTGTCGCGACTTTCAGTGTCTGGTCGAGAAAACTAAGCTCCATCTTGCCGGAAAATCCATTGTCGATTTCGTCGTCAAGAAGAAAGTCCTCATAATCGAGAATCTGTAAATGAAAATATTGGGCGTTTATATAAAGAAGATTGCCATACCTGTAATCCAACCCGCCAACTACGTTGAAGCTCTGTTTTTTTGTCCTGAATTTATCGTCTTTCATTTGAATAAGGAGATTGTACGCGGTGAGTATATTTTGAGAGACAAGAAGAGCGTCGTCAAGTTTGTGCATAAAATAGCGATCAGTATAAAAGGCGCCCTCCGTCCTGAACGTAGTCGGCCCTATCACGCCCGAAACAGAACCGCCAAATGCGTTAAATCTCTGGTATTCCTCCACTACCGAAAGAGGTTTGCCTCCTGAAATAATCAATTCCGGGTCAGTATCAATCAGAACATCAAAAGTGGGCATATGATCCCATCCGTCATAAGCGGTCAACTCAAAATCCACAGGACCGACAATCCCTGAAAACCGCCCTGCCGCTGATGAATTTCCAATGCTGCTTTTAGGCAGGCTCCTGCTCTGAAAGTCCACAAATTCAGGAAACTGGTCAACAAAACTATAAAACAGATCCAACTTCCAGGGAAGCCAGTCAGAGTCAATGTCGGCGAATTTGGTGGGAGTAAAAAGGGGTATCCAAACTCCCTCGAGTTTAAAATTACCAATTTTCACAGCCATGTTTGCTGAAAAATCCCCAATCTTTCTTGCGGGCTTGTCATAGGTAAAGAACCATCGCAAGTCCTCGGCGTTTAAAAGGTCGGTGGGGTTCATTTCATCGGCCATGCCCCACATGTAAATCCTCTTGCCTATGGAAAAGGAGAAATGCTCCATGTAATATCCGGCCCACCCTTCTCTAAGCCTGAGTTCAACATTTTCATCTCCCAAAAGCCCCATATGCCTCATGTCCAGGTCAACGAACATACGGGCTTTTCCATCAAGACCCATGCCTCGCAAATTTATATCCAGCAAGGTATCGGCCATCATAATATCAAAGGGATACTGGTCCTTTTCAAGGGCGTCCTCATCCTTGGCGATTCTGACCCTCTCCTGATTCTCGATAAAACCGGAAATATCAATCTCAGCAAAAGAGAAGGTGGTCAAAGCAAAGGTCGCCAGGGTAAAAATCGAAAGGATAAAAACAAGTCGTCCCATTTAGATTTCCTATATCAAATTCAAGGGAAATCTTTAACGGGTAGGGAAAAATAGTCAATGGAAAAAAAATTATACCCTTGGCCAAAGACCTTTTATGATAATATTGTCTTCATTGTTAAAATGGGCTTTTTGAAGGAAACTCTTTCCAGCCGGCTCCAAAGTATTTTTGCTTTTAGGGATAAATCGATGAAACCCCGCATGAAAATTACTCTACTGGTTCTCCTGATTACTCCGCTCCTCTCTTTTGCTTCCAGCAACGGTCTTGATCGGATGGAGGATTTCTGGCATCTTCCGTCTCAGGAAACAGGCGCCTATTCCTTTGGAGAATCCAGCTATGACCGCACCGGCTTAAACAATGATGGATTCATCGGATTGTTCTCCCGAATATACTATGAGAAGGGCAAACATGTACTTTTTGACGCCCAAGGTCCCGGCTGTGTTTATCGCATGTGGTTCACCCTTCTTAATCCCTACGCGAACATCGAATTCTTTTTTGATGACGAGCAGACGCCGGCTATCTCCATTGGGCAGCAGGAGATGTTTGAAAATTCAACGGCGCCGTTTTTATCGCCCCTGGTGTGGGGTGATGATATTTCAAGCGGAGGTTTTATCAGTTACGTACCCATTTGTTACGAAAAAAATCTGAAAATTACCGCGGACCAATATATTTTCTTTTATAACTTTAATGGCACAACCCTTCCTAAAGATACTGATATTATCCAATACGATTCTTCCATGGACATCGACGCCGCTTCTATAATTTTTGACCCAGAGAACGCGGGGCAAGACCCAAAAAGCACTTTGGACGTTGACTACATATCCTCCGGGCTAACCATAGAGCCCGACAGCGCCCAAATTTTTTTCGCGAAACAACAAAGGGGATACATCGCCTCTTTAGTCCTTACGCCTGAAAATATTGATGGGGACATTCTGAACAATGTCTGGTTAACTGCAAATTTTGATTCTCTCGCAGAGCCGGCCATTGACGCGCCTCTGGGGATGTTCTTTGGCGCCACCGCTCCTGACACGGAGGTTCATGGAATTTTTACAGGCATCAAAGAAGGTAGGATGTACTGTTTTTTCCCTATGCCATTTTTTGAGCAGGCTAAGTTTTCCATAATCAATAAATCTGAAACAACATTAGAGATGGATATTGAGGTAGGTTTTTGGGATAAAAGGCCGAACGACGCCGAGGGCATATTTAAAGCTGTTTACAATCAGACCGCGCCTACTATTTTTGGCGAGGATCACATTTTCGCGACCCCTGAAGGGCAAGGAAAATTCGTTGGCGTAATTCAATTCTCCGGTTCCAATACTGGGATTTCATTTCTGGAAGGAGATGAGCGATTCTATCCTGACGGACTTTTTACTCCTACAATCCATGGGACTGGTACAGAGGATTACTACAACGGTGGATGGTATTTTAACAACCTGACAACCTTTACTCTCCCCACCCACGGAAATCAGCAGGCGAATCAAACCGGGGGATTGGATGTTGTGGGCATGTACCGTTTTCACCCTGCGGACACCCTTCACTTTCACAATGGAGCGATTTTTTCCATTGAGCACGACGCCTTGAATTCGACGGTAAACGAGGTTTATCGTTCCTGCACTTTTCTCTATAACATTGCCGAACCCGCTCTTTTGCTGGAAACAGAGTTTGACATTGGCGATCCCTTGATGGAAATCCGTTACGACTATAAAAGCGATGGAGACCCACCGATCATAAACGCCGCCTATTTTTATGAAGGGGACAATGATAATATTCCCATAAGCGACGAGGGTTATAGAACCACAAATTGGGCTTCCTTTAACGTGGAAGTTAATCCCGAGAATGACGGCGTGAGAATAGTAAGACGCGCGGACCAGGGCTTTGGTTACGAAAAAATAAGGGTGTATGTAAATGGAATTGACGCCGGAATATGGGCAAGCCCCCACTCAAATCCCTACAAAAGATGGCGCGATGTGATCTTCGAGATCCCGCGGGCAATATCCAAAGGGCAAAGCGACCTCGAAATCAGACTCGAAAACCTCTCTGACGATAAAGGTTTCAGCCACTTTCGTTACTGGATTTACTCCTGGAAAAAACCGATCCTCTCAAGAATGGAATCATTTTTCTTGACATCTCCTGTTACTGATATGGAAGTGGGAGAAGCGGTCGATCTGACAACTCTGGGATTCTATCCTTCAGGAGCTCACAAAAGAATAACAGGCTGGCTGGAGTGGGTGACTTCCCGAAATTCCATACTGGATATCAAGCATGGAAGGGTTACAGCCCTCGCTCCGGGCATTACTTCCATTACCGGTAAATGGAACGAGACCTTCACCAACACTATTTACATAAAAGTTGTTCCGTCAAGTGATGATGATAACGATGACGATGATGACTATGATGGCGGTGGCGGCCCGTTTCCTTGTTGTAAAGTCTCCGGCGGCTGTTGCGGATGTGACATTTAGAGGAAGGTTATCAAAAAAGGTAAGGAATTACGGCTTTTCTTTTCGCGGGATAATCATAAAAACGCTCTTTATACCACTTGTGATGGCTAAGGGCTCTTGGCGCCAGATTGGAAAAACTCCAGATAAAAAAAGCTAGTCCAGGCAACGACCAGGTGGCTATGGCAAATCCCAACCACTCAAGAATCTCAC
>CAYSHR010000190.1:0-6891 GCA_964430795.1 uncultured bacterium | reverse complement strand
GCATTTTGACTGGTCACGGATTTCACCAGCGATTTTCGGTTCGCTGTTTCAATCGGTAATGGAGCCAAAAGAACGAAGACAAATTGGAGGTCATTACACATCTGAAAAAGATATCATGAAAGTGGTTTCAACGCTTTTTTTGAATGAATTAAAAGATGAGTTCAAGAAAATTAAAACAAACAAGCGCCGGTTAAAGGAATTCCACCAAAAACTTGGAACATTGAGTTTTTTAGATCCAGCGTGTGGATGCGGAAATTTTCTGGTGATAACTTATAGAGAATTACGCCTCCTGGAAATCGAAGTTCTTCTGGCGTTGCACGGAAATAAGCAACGGCAGCTTGACATCCAGCATTTCTCCTTAGTGAATGTTGATTCCTTTTACGGGATTGAAATTGCTGAATTTCCCGCACGTATTGCCGAGGTCGCCATCTGGCTGATGGACCATCAGATGAACATTCGGTTGAGCGAGGCTTTTGGACAATATTTCGTGAGACTTCCTTTGTCTGAATCCGCAACTATTGTTAATGAAAACGCTTTTCGGATTGAATGGTCAAATATAATTCCAAAAGATAAATGCGACTACATACTGGGCAACCCCCCATTTGTCGGCAAATATCTTATGATAAAACAACAACGGGAAGACATGAAAATTGTCTGGGGGAAAGTCAAGGGCGCGGGGGTGCTGGATTATGTTACCGCCTGGTATTATCAGGCCGCGAAATATATTCAGGAAACCGATATCAAGGTTGGCTTTGTTTCCACAAATTCAATCAGCCAGGGCGAACAGGTCGGCGTTCTTTGGAACACTCTGTTTGGCAAGTTCAATATAAAAATTCATTTTGCCCATAGAACCTTCAAGTGGGAAAGTGAAGCAAGAGGAAAAGCTCATGTTCACGTGGTGATAATTGGATTTGGATGTAACAAAGCCGTTAAACAGACCCTGTTTGAATACTCGCAAAAGTTTGATCAAGTAACAGAACTTAAAGTCGGAAATATAAATCCCTATCTCATTGAAGGGCCGGATATCATTGTTAACTCGCGAACAAAACCAATATGTGATGTACCGAAAGTGATCTATGGAAGCAAACCTGCTGACGGTGGAAACCTAATTATTGAAGACAAGGATAAGAAACAGTTTTTAAAGGAAAATCCATCAGCTAAACAATTTATAAAACCATTGATTTGCGCACAACACTATCTTCACAATATTCCTAGATGGTGCCTTTGGTTGGTGAATGCGTCACCAAGTGAAATACAAAAATCGACTGGAACAATGAGAAGAATTGAAAAAGTGCGGAAATTCAGGCAAGCCAGCAAAAAATTGCCAACTCAGGAAATGGCAAATCAACCTTCCGTTTTCGCTGAAATACGGCAACCAACCACAAGATATATACTTGTACCGCGTCATACGTCTGAAAACCGAAAATATATACCTTTTGGTTATTTTGGTCCTGACAGCATTGTACACGACAGTTGTTCCTCAATTGAAAACGCGAGCCTTTTTCACTTTGGCGTAATTTCCTCAAAAATGCACATGGCGTGGGTGAAAAACATATGTGGCCGAATCAAATCCGACTATAGATATTCGAATAAACTGGTTTATAACAATTATCCCTGGCCTGATTCTGTTACAAAAAAACAGACCGAAGCCGTGGAAAAAGCCGCAACAAATGTCTTGAATGTGAGAGAAAAATATCCCGATTCATCATTGGCTGATCTATACGATCCTATTCTAATGCCTCCTGATCTTGTAAAAGCCCATGGCGCGCTCGATAAAGCCGTGGACAAATGCTATCGCTCGCAGCCATTTAAAGACGAACGTCAACGTATGGAATTTTTGTTTGGCATGTATGAGAGATTGACTGCCCCTCTTATGTCAAAACACAAAACAGATAAGCTGAAGTAATTTTCACCTTGGTAAAGTAATCGTTCAGTGATCGGTGGTAGAGTTTGAGATCTGGGGACATGACCTCATTTCTCGATAATGGCCGGCATTGTCAATGATATTAGGGAAATGGGGATCGTGTCCCCCGATCTCAAAACCAAAGAATGGGGCAAAACCAATGGTTTTGCCCCAAAAGAAGGATGGTTATGGGAGAAACGACTTTAGCTTGCTGTCGGAAATCTCTTCCAATCCGCCGCTGTCGATAACTATGGATTTATTTCCAGTACAAGAGAAGATAACCTTCTGTCCAAGAGCCAGGTATTTTTTCGCTTCAGGATAGAGTTCAAGAATCCTGAAGTAGGCGTCTGATCCGTACTTCACTTTCAAAAGGGCGTTGCCGTCTTTGTGTTTTGTGTCCACATAGTAACCGGCTTTCCAGACAAATGTTTTGGCGCCGGAATAGCGGGTGAGGCCGGACTCGTCGTCTGCCCTGTCGCTATCTTTCATTCTTGAGATGGTTTTTCCTGTCGCGACCGCGCCTTCGCCGCTTTTCTCTTCAAGAGCGCGTCTTGATCTTAACGCGCCGCCAAGAGAGCCGATTCCATTTTTGGATTTGCTTTCTTTTCTTAAAGTTACAGGACCAGGCGCGGCCATGTCAGGTGTAGGCATTTGCGCGGAGGAATCCATAACATCCATCCCGCCGGTTCTTCTGAAACGGCCATTTCCGTCATGGCCCATGGCTTCTGTAACAAGATAACTGGTGTAGGGCGTAACGATTCCAAATTCTTTTCCAAGGTGAGTTACTTCAGCCACCAGTTCACTATTTTGGCCATTAAGACGAATCTCGTCTAAAAGATATCCAACCTTTCTTGTGGCCCAAAGCTGTTTGATAAAGGAATTGTTCTTGTTTTTTCCAGGATATGATACGTCCTGGGAAGTGCCTGTTCTGGCGCCGGTTCTTTGCCCTTCAAGTATCACGGCGGTTTCGACGCTATCCCTAAAACGCCCCAGAAGCACTAGCTGGGTACCGGCGAAAAGGTCCGGCATCTTCCTTGGAAAAACATCCGTCACCTTGGCGTTTCTAAAATCAACAGAGACATCGGTAAGCACCGGCTTTTCAATCTTGTTAAAAAACCCGCTGATTTGCCTTTCGATTTCATCATCCGGCCGGACATATTCAGTAACTCCCCCGTTGTTGCCGGAGATTTTATCAAGAAGGTGGGTGTTTATGGATGTGCCCACGCCAAAGGAGAATATGCGCCATTTTTCCATATTGGCGCCGTCAAGATTTCTTACAATTTCCTTCATCTTTGTAACTCCGACTGTGGGCTGCCCGTCTGTTAAAAAGACGATGATTCCAGGTCTGTTTTCTCCCTTTGGATTTGCAAGAGCGGTGAGCATGGCCTGGTTAATATTGGTGCCGCCAACAGCCCGCATATTTTTTACAAACTTTTGCCCCTTGTTTTTATTTGTCGTAGTGGCTTCAAGGAGGGTTTTCGACATTGGCTCAATGCCATCGGAAAAACGCACAATGCCATATCTGTCTTTTGGGCGAAGGGCGTCAAGGCAATAGCCCAACGCCTCCTTGGCTTTCTCTATTTTTTCTCCCCTCATTGAGCCGGAAGTATCGATAACAAAGAGAACGTCCTTTGGAAGGATTTTATCAGCGGCAGGATCAACGCCGGGAGTTATCATCAACATAAAATAGCCATCTCCTGCATCCCGGTGGGTCAGAAGCGATATCCCCACATCCTTTTCAGAGAGGGTGTAATAGAGGGAGAAATCTCTGTCAAGCAAAGCGGCGTTCTGTTCAAAACCGGTGACGACGTGATTGTCGCCATCCCTGGTCACTGAGGTTTCGTGGGAAGGAGAGTAAACGCTTCTTATGGGCGCTGAAGATTTAATATCCACACTGACTGTAAAATCCTCAATGGTTCGCGCTGCTTTTCTGTCTGTTCTCAGAGGATAGACATAGTGGCAGATTCCCGAATCGTAAGGAACAACCTGGGCGTAGCTTATCTGGACTCTCTGTTCGCCCTTTCTTGGAACAGGATAGATGCTCGCCCGAAACAGATTTCCTCCCACGTATTCCAAAAGGCCGGGGTCTTTCATCCGAAGAACGATGCCGCGGTAGATTTGCTTGGCTTCATTCGCGCCCAGCACTTCTCCCTTGACTCGCTTGCCGTTCATCCACAGAGCAAAATCAGTTGACGCCGCGCCCTTGGGGAGAGGAAAAAGATATACGGCCTCAAGGTCTCTGTTTGTGTGGTTCATAAAAACCTGGTCCACTGTGGTGTGAGCTCCCTGGTCATTGATTTTTACTTCCACCCTGTGACTTTTGATGGCCAAAGCCGGAAGAGATTTATCCTTGGGAAGAAGTATTCCCATGGCCGCCGCGTCACTGACTGACATGAAGAAAAAAGCGGCGGTTAAAGTAAGGGCGAGAAAGGCCGTTCCAAATAGCTTTTTGCTGGCGTTAATCATTTTCTTTTTTCTCCTGTAATTCAGTTTTTATCTGAAAGGCGACGGGGTTGTGTTCAAAGTCGGGATTCGAATCACTGTGATCGCTCCAAAATGAGTGAGACGCCCTTTATAAAACAGAGCCTGACCTGAAAGATTCCTGTAATTGACCTTGTTCAGGCAGCCGATTCCCACAGTATTGCAATGAGAAAACCGCGCGTTTCTCAGTCCCTTAAGAACCTGGGCCGGCGAATCATTTACGGGCCTGGCGATTTTTGAATGACGCGATTCTGACTTATAAGGTAAAAAATCCGCGTAATATGACCGGAGAACTTTCCTGTAGAGTTTTGAAAATAAAGCGCGATTCGCGAAAATCTCCACTCCGACAAGGTTGTTGTGATTATAAATAATTATTCCGATGGTCCGATAAGGAAAACGCCCTTTAATATATCCGTCCCATCGTTTTATGGTTTTGGCCCGTTCACCGTCTTTGTAAAGAGATTCCATATTCTGGGTGGCTTTTTATCCCGCTCCAGACTTTATCCTGGTTTGCGTCCGTATAAACAGAACCTCTCAGTTTAGCCGGCGCCAATATCTTGTTGCCGCTGAATTTTCCTTTGCTGTCAGTCCACCGGTTCTTCTCACCGCAAAAAACAGGGATTCTTACAAGGCCCGAATGGGGCGGAAGGAGGATATCCTGGGATACGATTCTGTTCTGCTTGCCTCCCCGAATCATCTCTCCGCCTAATATCAGGATTTTGGTTCCGCTGATATTTTCCGCGTTAAGAAAGGGCACTTGCCCTTGACCTTGTTCGTGAATCAGAAGACGCCCTTTTTCTAATGCGTCATCCATGGTCATAAAAGAATCTCGCTGGCAGGGGGCGCCGATTATGGGGTATATCCACAACGTTCCAACTTGTATGGCCGAGCCGACTCGCGCGTTTATTGGGCAATCCAGGCAGCTTCCCATATCGCAACAAGGGTGATGCAGAGGAGTTGGAATAGGAATAAGCCGGGAGGAAGAAGGGCCGTCATCGCCCTTTTCCAGGGAAACCCCATAAGCTATAATCGGAAAAAGGACAGCGAAAACAATCATTAAAGCCATATGTTTGTATATGTTTTGCAAAACGGTTTCTCCAGCTCTTTTGTTGTTTTATGTTTGGACACGGAAAATGATCTTTGGTTCCTGATATTTTTTAATAATGGATTAAATCTCATATAAAGGTAATAAAAGGCAAAGGAGGTGAACTTCTGAAATTTTGGGGGTGGAAATTAGTTCCATGATGGTATACTCTTCACCCTTTCGAATTATAATTTCCTGTGACATTACATAGCTCGCATCATGAATAATGGGGGCTAGAAGGAACCCTGAATGACTTTATCGGTCATGGATAATTTTTTTCGCCCTGGATCTATAGCCATAGTCGGCGCCAGCGGTTCTGTTGGAAAAGTCGGATACGCGGTCATGGAAAACCTGACCAGATTTGGCTATAAGGGAAAAATCTTTCCTGTAAATCCATCCAGAAAAACTCTTTGGAGGCTTCCCTGCTATAAAACGGTTCTGGATATACCGGAGAAAGTGGACCTGGCGGTTTTAATTGTTCCGGCCAGGTTTATTCTGGAGGTGGTTGATCAATGCGGAAAAAAGGGTATCAAGGCCGCCATTGTGATAACGGCCGGATTCAAGGAAGCGGGTGGAGGAGGGGCAAAACTTGAACAGGAATTTGTTGACCACGGCAAAAAAATCGGCATGCGGATCATGGGTCCAAATTGCCTTGGGCTGATAAATACTGATGCTTCGTTAAATGCCAGTTTTGCCCACGGCATGCCCATTCCTGGAAAAATCGCCTTTCTTTCCCAGTCCGGCGCCTTTTGCACAGCGGTCCTGGATTGGGCTCTTGGCAGCAACGTGGGGTTTTCCAAATTTGTGAGCCTTGGCAACAAATCGGACCTCTCTGAAGTGGAATTCATTGAATATCTGGCCCATGACCCTGGAACAAACGTTATTTTGATTTACCAGGAGGGTGTAAATGACGGGCGGGCTTTTATGGAAGCCGCAAAAAAGGTGGTTAGAAAAAAGCCCATAATAGTCTTAAAGGCCGGGGGCACGGCAGCGGGCGCGCGAGCCGCCAGTTCCCACACCGGTTCTTTGGCCGGCTCTGACAAAGCCTATGATTGCGCTTTTAAGCAGAGCGGCATAATCAGAGCCAAATCAGTGAGAGAGCTTTTTGACTTTGCCCGGGCTTTTGATTCCCAGCCGATTCCAAAGGGAGAGGGCGTGGGGATTGTAACAAACGCGGGAGGTCCGGGAATTATCGCCACTGACGCTGTTGAAGAATCAGTCTTAAAGATGTCGGGCTTCGAGAAAAAGACCATTGAGAAACTTCGAAAGGCTTTACCCCGGGCAGCGGCGTTTTATAACCCGGTTGATATTGTAGGGGATGGCGATCATAACAGATACAGAGCAGCCATGGAAGCTGTGGCCCGGGACCCAAATGTCTTTTCTCTTCTATGCCTTTGCGCACCGGCAAATGTTGTTTCACCGG
>CAYSHR010000189.1:0-6908 GCA_964430795.1 uncultured bacterium | reverse complement strand
TTCTGAAAAGCTCAAGGGCAAATTGAAATCCGGTAAAAATATCGAGACAATCAATGCCGGAATTCCCGGAACAGCTATTAGGGATCACGGATATTTTTTAATAATTAAGGTAATTCAATTCGAGCCGGATATCATTGTGCTTTATACCGTACCCTCTTTAAGTCCTGATTTAGTGACCCTTGGTGAATTGCGGGAAAGGAGCGTGTCCAATTCCAAAGACTTGATAAACAGGATAAAAACTATGGGTCGAAGGTTTCATACCTATAAATTTCTAAGACGAATAATTAAAGGAGACATTAGAAAAGAAGCTCTTTCAAATATGGAAATCTTAAAAAAAGTCGTCTCCGACCCCGAGACTCTTGAAAAAAAGCGAATTGATCATTTCCATCGAGACCTTTTATGGGTGGGCAAAATCTGCTCGGAAAATAATATTGAGCTCCTCCTTGTTCAAAATGTTCATAAGGCCACGGCTCAAAGATTGGCTGATAAAAACGCTCTTCCCGGAACAAAAGAATTCTCGGATTATTTTAAAAGCAGTGAGGGAATTTTCGCCGGAATGACCTTTGAGTACGGCGAAATGTCGAGTACTCCTTTTTTAAATCCCTATGTATTCTTTGTTCCAAGGATTATTTCGGAAGAGCTGTTTTTCCATGACGGAGTTCATCCAAATGAGAAAGGGCACGAAATATTAGCCAATGAGGTCGCGAATATGATTATTTCCTCAGAATCTCTTTCCAGACCTGATTAACTTTTTTGCTGGTCTTTTCCAAAGAGCCATTGTTTTCGATAACGTAATCCGCCCTGCTTATCTTCTCCCGGTCCGAGAGTTGATTTGCCATAACCCGGCGGATTTCCTCTTCGTCAAAGCCATCCCTGCTTTTCACTCTCTCGATTCTAGTCTCCATGTCGCACACAACAACAATTACCGCTGAGAATTCCATGGGTATATTCGTCTCAAAAAGCAGCGGTATTTCCACGATGACACCTTTTCTTCCATTTTTGGCCAAATCCTCTGTTCTATGGATAATTGCCTGGAAAACCATGGGATGAATTATGGATTCAAGCAACAGAAGCTTTTCCCGATTCTCAAAGACAATTTTTCTTACCGCCCCGCGGTCAAGCCCGCCGCCTGAATCAATAACATCAATACCAAAAGCTTCTTTAATCGGCTCAATAGCCTTGCCTCCGGAAGAGGTCAATTCCTTTGAAATCTTATCAGCGTCAATGAAATCGGCGCCGATTTCCATAAAGAGCCTGGCGACAGTTGATTTGCCTGAAGCAATACCACCGGTAAGGCCAACAATTTTCATAATAGATTCCTCATGGACTTAAAGCCGGATCAAGGAACTCGAATCTTATAAAAATCTCTGTTAAAACCGGGAAGAACTTCCCTGTTTTTCAGGGCGAAAATAAAATCCTCGGGTGTTTTTATATCTTTGGAAAAAGCGGTCCACGCGGTAAAAAAGTGGGCAAAATCGTGGGCATCAGAGGCGCCTGTCAGTGAAAGTTTCCCATCATCGTTTCCCTTATACGCGATTTTAACCAGATTGGTAAAATAGACTCTTTGCACAAAAGAATGCATTGTAAGCTCCAACATCTTTCCGTTAAATATCTCAATACCGTCTATGTGCCGGATTGTCTCAAGAACTCTTTTGCTCTCCGGGCCTGGAGAAGTCCATCCGATACTTTCTCTTGTAGGAACCCGGGGGTGTGCCCAGATAATGGCTGTGTGGTCATTTCTCTCCAGACAGTCCACTGAATCCTGGAAATTTGTAAGATGGGATAGATAATCCTTGTCAAGAGAATAGACAAGAAAATCGCCTTCCTTGGCTGTAATTTCCACCGCCCAGATAATTTTTACTTCCGGGCAACTCTCCTCCAGCATTTTGCAACCCAGTGTTGTATGGTGATCCGTTACTGTAAAAAGTTCAATCTTATGTTCTATTAGATATTTGCGAACATTATCAATGGAGAGGTTCGAGCAGCCCGAATAGGCTGAATGGAAATGGATATCCAGCTTTAGAGTATTTGACCTGTTTTTTTCTATCAATTCCTCGAAGGGGTCCATAAAGTTTCCTTCCATTACACTGAACCAATATCATTCCTTATCAATATTGTAAAATGGTTTATCCCCGTATTTTTTCAAAAGATTATCCAAGTCAGCCACCAGCCATTTTTCCTTCTTCTTTTCAACCTTGAAAAGGGCTTTTCTCCACCCAGGGCGCTTTTCTATGGCCTGGCCCATCAATTTTGTTTCAGTCCTTAAAAATATAACTACATAAACACCTTCGGGTTCTTTTACCGTCTTTAAGATTTCCCAGGATTTATATTTATATAACCTCAAAGCGGCCAGGATTCTTTTTTTCGCGGTGGAATCAATAAACAGATTATTAAGGGTTTCGTTGGCTTTATCCATAGCTTCCAGATCTTCTTTGGAATTATTCTTATTTAATGGCGCGAAGGGGTCAACGTTAACAACCACTCGCGCGTTTTGGAGCAAGGTTATAACACTATTTTTCGCGCCTTCGTCTTTTTTGCCGCAACCTGAAAAGACCAAAATCAGAATAATCCCGACAATAACAAGGGTTGCCCTAATTCTCATTTCATATTCCTTTCAACTGGTGTTTATCATTTATCTTTCCACATCATCTGTCTCGAAATCAAAAGCCTTCATGATATTCTCTGTTTCCTTCAGTCGCTCCTTTGGAACCATAATTCGAATTCCAGTGAAAATATCAAAAGGATCCAGGGTTGTAGCGTGTTGATTATAGATAAAAGCCGGTACTCCTTCGCTGTTCAACAACGACCTTAGATGCTCGGCTCTGGGAAGATCAAGAGTTCGGTAAACCATGGTGAACCTGCCCTGCCCTTTGCTTCTTTTTTTCTTTTCTCTGTAGGGCGGTCCTGCGCCTGGAGCATAGATTACATAAACTATTACAACCGATAAAACCGCGAAAATAAGAATGAACCCAAGAAATCCGGTTGGACCATGCCAGTCGATCTTCTCAAAAAGATAGAAAATCCCTGCCATAAGAGCGATAACAACGGCAACTCGCCTTAAAATGTAGAAAGATTTCATAGAGAAAACTTTCTGTTCGCCACCTCTTTGCTCTACCGGTTTTTCTGATTCCTTTGCCGTGTCATAACCACAAGCAGGGCACTCCCTTAACCCTGTCTCATATTCAAAGTCACAAGAAGGGCATTCAACCATATAGATGGCGTTACATAGAGGGCATCGGTCTCCTACTATTTCTGTTTGATGTCCGCATAAAAAACAGGTCTGCCCGATTTGGGCAACTTTTGACTTCTCAATTTGATATATGGCGCCGCAAAGGGCGCATAAGCTGCTTTTACCAGTTACAAGGGCGCCACATGAAGGGCAATTATCTCTTTGATTTTCCATGGAGAGAATATTAACACGGGAGCATATAGGATCAATTATAAATTGAAAAAAAAAGACCGCTTTGGAGGCGGTCTTGTTAAATCATAAATTTTTTATCTGTTTAACGTTTCGAGTATTGGTATCTGGCACGGGCGCCACGTTGACCATACTTTTTGCGTTCTTTAATACGTGAGTCGCGACAGAGGAACCCTGCTTTTTTCAGAGTATCCCGAAGACCCAGATCAGCTTCCTCGTTATAAACCGACAATGCCCTTGATATGCCATGTTTGATAGCGCCGGCCTGCCCGGATATTCCGCCGCCTCTAACATTCACAAGAACATCAAACTTATCCTCTGTGTCTGTAAGTTTTAGAGGCTCGCGGATGATCATTTTGGCGGTTTCCCTGGAAATATACTCATCAATCTCTTTTCTGTTAACAGTAATTTTTCCATTTCCCGGGCTAATGAGCCACACGCGGGCAATAGCGGATTTTCTCTTTCCAGTGGCGTAATATCTTTGATCACTCATAAAAAAAACGCTCCTATATTTCCAAGACTGCGGGGTTTTGGGCTTGGTGAGGGTGACCTGATCCACGATAAATCTTCAGTTTTTTGATAAGTTTACGACCAAGCCTGTTCTTTGGGAGCATTCCCCAAACAGCATGCCTGATAACATACTCAGGCTTATCTTCCATCATTTTCCGGGCAACAGTGGTTTTTAGGCCGCTATGATATCCGGAATGACGATAATACATTTTTTGATCCAACTTGTTGCCTGAAAGCACTACTTTATCCGCATTCAGAACAACAACAAAGTCTCCGGTATCAACGTGAGGTGTAAATATCGGCTTATTCTTGCCTCGAAGGACTCGAGCGATTTCGGTGGCGGCCCGTCCCAGAACTTTTCCATCAAGGTCCACCACGTACCAATCCCTGACCACCTCTTCTTTTTTAGCGCTAAAAGTCTTCATAACCGGCGAATCTCCAAGTTTTTCGCAAAGGAGTCAGATTCTGTTCATAACACCGCAAGTTGTCAAGTGTTATTTGCCTTGCCCTTGCGGGTATTTGTTTTCAAAATGACGCGGTAAATTAGCCGAATAAAAATGGTATTGCAAGCAAAATATCTTAAAAAGCCAAAAAACACTTATATTATTGACTTTTATCTCTATTTCAGTTTGGATGTGACCTCATCCAAAAATGAGTTTGGGTATCCATATGTCTGTATTTCTATTAATAATTTTCTCACTCTTGTTCCTCTATTTTGTCGGTTACAGGCTTTATGGCGGGATTATCGACAAAAAATTAATCCAACCCGATGACAAGAAAGAAATGCCCGCTCACACTTTTAAAGATGATCCTGACTTTGAGCCTACCCGCCCGGCGGTGCTTTTCGGTCATCATTTCGCCTCAATCGCCGGCGCCGGCCCTATTATCGGTCCAATATTAGCCATGGCCGCGTTTGGATGGAAAGTCGTTCTTGCCTGGATTCTCATCGGCAGCGTTTTTATCGGCGCTGTTCACGACTACCTGGCTCTTATTCTTTCCGAAAGGCATGGAGGCACCGGCATCGTGAATGTTGCCGGCCAAACCATGGGAAAAAGAGCAAAAGGGGTATTCGGCGCTTTTATGTTCATTACCCTGGTTTTTATCATTTCAGTTTTCGGCGCCCTTGGCGCTAAAACCATGGCCAATAATCCGGCCATGGTCATACCTACTTTTATGGTGATTCTCATCGCCATAATTTTCGGACACCTTGTTTATAGAAGGAATGTTCCCCTGATACCAGCGACCATTGGCGCGGTGATTTTTAATCTTGCCTTTATTGTCCTTGGAAATTACTTTCCCATTGACATTACCGACTATGCCACGGGATTTGAATTTAACGCTTTTGGGTCCCACTATCTGGTTTTCTTTTTCACCAAATCCTCAGCTCAACTTTTCTGGTTTGTTGTACTTATGATTTACGCGGGAGTCGCGAGTATTCTGCCTGTGGAGACTCTTCTTCAGCCAAGAGACTATATCAGTACATTTAATCTATATGGAGCCTTGGGTCTTGGCATTGGGGGTCTGCTTATAATAAGGCCGGAAATTAACGCTCCGGGCTATATTGAATGGAGCTCATCAAAGGGTCCTTTATGGCCAATGCTCTTTATTCTCGTGGCCTGTGGCGCGGTGTCCGGATTCCACAGCCTTGTCTCAGGAGGCACAACGAGCAAACAGCTTGATAAGGAAAAAGATGCCAAACCCATCGCTTTTGGAGGAATGCTTCTTGAGGCGGTTCTGGCCATAATGACTCTTTTCCTTGTGGCATGCGGGTTTCAGTGGGCAAAACCGGAAGGCGCCCTTGCCGGTTCATCCGTCATGGTCTTTTCAGAGGTGATGAAAGAGAAAGGCCTGATTTCGGTTTTTGGAATGGGATTCGGGAAGATTGTCCATGACATGCTTCCATTTATCGGCTTTTCCCTGGCCACATTGATTGGGATGATAACAATAAAAACATTCGTTCTTACAACTTTGGATTCAGCAACCAGAATAACCAGGTTCCTTGTCCAGGAAAGCCTTGGCGGAAAAGCAAAGATTCTTAACAACAGGTATGTGGCTCTCGCTTTTTGCCTGATTCCCGCTTTCTATTTTGGATATGATGGAGGATATCAGAAAATATGGATAGATAGTAGTAAATCGTAATTATGGCATGTTGAACTGGCTCGGTTGTGAGTAAGCCATGCGAGCACTCTCTAATTGAGCGTTCGACCTGTTCTCAGGGTCTTTTGGTCTCCTTTCGAAGCTTGACGTCCCGTCTGTGGCGTAAACAGGGCGACAATCGTATCCCTTGGTGACATCGCCGGATGTACCACGCCATTTGGGCGGTTGGGCAAAGATCCCCCAATCTCGGGAAGACCGTGCGCGAAGTAACGCTGCAAAAAAGGTGTCAAAAGTATGAGCCAGTATAGCCCGAAAGATGACAACGAGCGGGCCATATCCACGAACCCGTATTGTGGGGCGGGCAGCGCACCCGCGGACGGAGGAATCTGCGGGCCACGTGCCACACTACTCAACACTGGGCATAAACAATGTATTCAAACCAGCCTATATTTGTCATAGATCTGTGTTTTACTCACCTTTCGCTTATTTCTTTGCGAGTTTCCGAGATTTGCTGGACAAAGTGACCATAAAGCATCGTTGAGTTCATCTTTTGCCTAACTCTGACGGCGCAAAGCTCGCGAACGCGTTCGAACTCTGGTTTGCGTCCAACAAAAGGTATCGTCATTATAAGCAGAAATTTGCTATATATCAACCCAAAATGAGCGAAAGATGAGTTTTAGCATTAGGTTTGAACACTTGATTAAACCACAGAACTGAAGCAATCGTGCCCGCGTGGCGATGAATTCGCTACGCTACAGAACAACGCCTCGTGACCGAGGAATATCGCAAATAAGATCGATGAAGCGAGACCGGTTCTGCAGGCCGGACACCTTATGTCCGGACGACCTTGCACCAATTTCATATCTGCGATTTTGTCAGCGTG
>CAYSHR010000188.1:0-6910 GCA_964430795.1 uncultured bacterium | reverse complement strand
AATTGTTTCAGTGGCTGTTCTATATTCCTCTTTTAATAATTCATATGCTTTTTTATAAGGTTTGTTGAAGACAATGTAGGATTCCCATGCTGCGTTCCTTAAGGGATAAAGTTCTTTCTCTATTGGAAAAATGTTCTTCCTATTTTCTACGGTCCAGGCTTCATCAAGGGAGAGCAGCCAGGGGAACCAACGCCCGTAAATAGAACGAATAGTAAGAGTGCGATCCTGTTTCAATCGATATGTTAGGACTTTTCGAACTTCCGGTATTTCTTCAAAACCCCGCCACTGGTACTTTTCATCTTCGCTTATCCTCGTTAAATGGCGTCTAACCCAGAGTGCATAATGAAATACATCATGCATAGCTATACCTTGAGTACTATTGATTGAAAGCACGGAAGGATCAAAATCTAACTCCCTTTTCTCATTGAAGTCTAAATCCTCGGTAAGCGGTTTTATTATATCCCACACTTTTGCTCGATAATCGTAAGGAATCTCGTTTTGATCGGAATTTAAACCTTTAGATACAATGTCAGCAATTGCTTGTCGTGTCCTTTGCCAGTCAGGATCAATTTCGCCATATTCTCTATTCTCATCAGAAATTTTATTTGGCTGGTGGATAACCCATATACAAAGATCAATGACTGGATCCCATGAGAAGATCATGTTATCTTTCAATGCTTCCTGTA
This sequence comes from uncultured bacterium, assembly GCA_964430795.1. Lineage (GTDB taxonomy): Bacteria > Lernaellota > Lernaellaia > JACKCT01 > CAYSHR01 > CAYSHR01. The sequence continues at coordinate 6,224 of CAYSHR010000188.1, read as the reverse complement.
ATCCCCAAAAAAATGCACGTACATAATTAGGTTTTAACTTTTGAAACTCCTCATTAAGAATTACAAATCGTTCAGGGTCTGAAGCAACTGCTTTTGATACTGCATGACTCAATTCTTCATGACTTGGACTAAGATGTTCATTAGATGGTTCCCATGTAAGCAAATATGAAATGAGGTCATCATTACCCATAGCAAGTAACTCTTTCACGCTTATAGGGCTAACAACAACCTGCATTCCAAGGCTATATGATTTGAAGTCAATATGTTCAAGCTCTTCAAACTCCTTTTGTAAACCTTGAAACGTTTTCTGCCATTCCAAGTTCAGGAAATTCTTAATAGGTACCAATTTCCGGTATTGCCAGATGCGACCATATTTTTCTGAACTCATTTGGCTTAAGTCCACATCAGATGAATCTTTTATATAGTCCAACCACTCTTGTTTTTTAATGGCAATTCCTTGCTCAATAAATTGCAGATAAGCTTTCTGTATTTTTTTTGATTGTTTATCAAATTGATTTTTCAACAAGTGAAAATATTCGTGGTGAAGCGTATTGTCATTAAAACCGCGTATATCTGAAATAATTTTCTCTGTTCCTTTTGGATCAATATCAGACCATTTCTGTCTTAGAAAAAGTTCTATTCTCTTAAATATCTTACGTTTTCTTTTGTTAAGTACATCAAATACATGTTTTCCTTCTTTTTCTATTATTGACTCTGCTACGTTTCTGACACCTGAAACCAAAATATCCCTAATATCCCCATGCCTCATATTCTGGTTATGGTCCTCAATAGCAGGACGCCATATATCTGAGTAATCTTCAATATTATTTTTCTCTATCCTTGAAAGACGTATACTATCATCCAACAATCCACAGACCATTTCCAACGTTTCGAGACCTGCAATATTTGCTAAATTGGGAATATGCTTTTCAAATATTTTCTCATAGTTCCATCTCTTAAAACGGAGATGCGGCTTTGGAGATCGTAAAAATGATCTTTTTTCTATAATCTCATCTCTTTCTGGATCGGGTAGAATAGCGAGAATAGATTTTGCAAGTTTTATAGCTGCTTTTTTTTGCTTCCCGTGAGATAAATGGCTTATCAATTTCCCAAGCTTATCAGGCAATAACAATGGTAAAGGAACTTGTTTTTCAATCCATTTCGCATACTTCATTACCCAATCTGATGCAAAACTTGGGGGAATTACTAAGGCAATGTCAACAAGCCTATCATGAACCTTAAAGTTCTCTGTTTCTGGAAGATGTTTTACAATATTAATTACTTTTTCTGGCTCTGTGGATGCTAAATGAATCAAATAGTTAGCTTCAGGCCAAGAAGGATAAAGCAAAGTTTCTGTCTCATTATCTTTGAATACTTTGGGCGCACTTATATATTGTCCACCAGAAATTAGGATTTTTAGCCAGCCAGAGTCTTTAATTTCATAAAAGAAGTGTTTTTTTGACTCCTCTTCAATAAATAATGGCTCTATGTCTCTCACAAAATCACATGACTCTGGTCCACGTTTAATTATCTCGTCAATCTTTTTTAATCTTGTAAAAAATGGTTCTATCATGACGGCATATCCTCTACTGGCCTAATAATTGGCACTGAGGTTGAAGGAATATTTGCCAAAGCTATTAAATGTATTAAAATCCTTTCTATTTCCCTATGACTCTTGTCTTCCGGATAATATCTAATAACCTCTATACCCATATTATTAAATTCTTCTTCTTCTTCTTCTTCTTTCTTAAGTTCTTCTTCTCTTCGCCTTATATTACTACGTTCTTTTGGAAATGAGTCTGTAGCAAGTAAAAGGTACCCTAAAGGCCCTTTTTTTTCTGGAAATTCATTAGAAATATCACGATGAATTTTCCTTATACTTTTAAATGTTACCATTAGTTCTGGTTCGCTCAGCCTACACCCTAAAAATATTGCTGGATATTCAATAAATAGCTGTTTTAGAAAGTTCTTCACTATTCCAGGATCTTCATAAGCTCGATAAAATTCACTGCTAGCTAATACCAGTTTTTTTCCTGTAGGATTACTTTCGCGCCATGCTAAACCATGGAGATGAAAAATTGGTCGTAGATTGCTTTGTTCTAACCTTGAAATACTTAAATAAGGATAATACGATATACCACTACTTTTTCCATCTGATCCTGCATGAGCTAAAAGTGAATCATAATTGGTAGTAACTATTGTCTTAAATGGAAGCTTCATGATGTGATCATAAGCAGCACGAGTTGCTGTGATAGGTTGTTCACAAAAAAGAGCAACCAGTGTTTTGTGGTAATTATCTTCATCATTAATTTTACATTCTTCTGCCTTTTTCATCAGTTTTTCTGGCGAATTTATACCGCCAGGAATTAATTCCACATCGCAATTCTGGCAAAGTTCTTCTATTGTTTCTGTCCAGTTTTTATAACCAACACAATGCGGTAAACCTGAACCGATCCATGCAATACATTTACCACTATTAACTATTGGCGAGAGCTGTGTTGCAATCTTTAATAGCTCTTCATCCTTCAATTCAATTCCTCATAAAAAGTCATTTATTACTTCTGGTTACAAATCAAACCCAAAGTGCTTATCAAAAATTACTCCACATTGTAGATAAAACGCAAGTTTTAAACCAACTAGCAAAAACCAACGTCACGTTCGCATCATCGACTCAAAGGGCAACATTGCCACCCTGTCTGAAAAACGCATTGGAACAATAATAAATCGAGAAGGTTTTCTTGAGGAGTTTGAAGAGGAAAACAACCCTATTCTCGGCGATGGAACTTCCCTAATCCCAGTTCTTGGTCCAGTTGGTATATTTACTATCACAGGTTGTATAGCATTGATTATTTTCAGTCCGGCATAAATCGCCCCGCATCCGTCGCATTTAATAGTACAATTTAATCCGGCTTCAAATATTTCAGTAAAGCAATCAGTATAATCGGTATTACAGCTTTCGTGGCAGCCTGTATCGGTGGCGCCGCATACCATCATGCAATCGGCGTAGTCATTGTCGCCGGTGGAAAAGGTCTCATAAAACTTGAGGGCGCAGTTGAGATCGCATTGCTCCGAACTGCTTAATGAACTGCCACTGTCATCATCATCGTCGTCATCATCATCGTCACAGCCGATAATCCAAAGGCAAAAGCCGGCGCAGATGACACAAGTAAGAAGAAATGACAGCTTAAAGAAAGTGTTTTTCAACATTATTTAGTTCCCGTCCTAAAACTCGGACAGGGCTGATTTTGGTTTCCAGCCCAGGAATGAGTAATTTTTTTACAAGGTCAAGCAAATCAAGGATCAGTGGGGAGTCGTACTTTTGTACGTCGAACAATCAAATCCGAAGATTGACGCCGAGATTGGGAAAAAGGGCCGTTCCTGGACAGAAACTATTTAATCTCCATAAATGATTAACTGTAAACAAAGCTCCTAGCGGAGTGAAGTTCTTTTCCTTTATTTCGGCTTAAAAAGGAAAAAATGAAGCACTCTTTTATAAATTTTCCATAAGCTGTTCTGGTGTAACTATAGAGCCGTACTTCTCTTTTAACACCAGCAATTCCTTTTTCTGGCTATCATAAACGTCAAAAAGGGTCTGGGGCATGTTTGAGTCTTTCCCGTATGCCTCTTTTTGCAAGTCAATTCGCCCAATTATGTTATCCAGGTATAAAGAAAATTGCATGCCGTAGAGATCCTTTGGATATTCCTTATTGATTTTTGATTCAAAGAGTTTTGTCAGGTCTTGGTATTTTGGGATATAGCCGATGGGGGTTTTTATGGCGTCGACTTTCCCATTTGCCCGGTTTTTTAACCAACTCAGCCAGGCTTTTACATCTCGTTTTTCTCCAAGGAGCCCCTTGCTCTTTGATCCTCGGGCATGGTGAGTAAGAAAATAATTGAGTCCGGCCAATATTGGGCGCCCCTGATCTGAGAATTTGTCTGAGTTGAAGAACCTCAATTGGGCGGCCATATAATCGCCAAGACCGCCGGGGATAAAGGGTTCGTTTGCCCATGGCTGGCGGCGGACTCCTGTGGCCCCTACTTCTGTAGCGGTGGCCGCCGATACGATGGACGCACCTAACACAACACCCTCGTCAGCGTTTTTCGCTACCCAGATCGGAGGCATGGTGTCGCTGTCGCGGCCGCTGTAAGTAATGACTTTTACTGGGACGCCCTGTGGGGATTGCGCCCATTTTTCGCTGTAATTCGCAATGGATGCGTTTGCCACAGTGCAGCGGGAGTTTGGATGGGATATGGGAATCTCTTTACCGTCATCATCCTTTTTTCCTTGCTGCCATTCACCTTGAAAATTGAAACCGTTTTTCGGATGTTCCTCACCATTCCCTTCCCAATGGGGAACAAGGGCGTCATCAATAAGAACGTTGGACCAGATCACCTCGGCCCCTTCCTCCCTAAGGGTTTTCATGAGTATGGGGTCGCCCTCTCTGTTTACATCTCTTACAATGCCGAAGATACCGTTTTCCGGGTTGACCCCGCGAAGGGTTCCATCGGCGCCTATCCAGAGTTGGGCAAGGTCATCGCCGATGAATTTGTCACCCACCATGGCGGTAGTGGTTTTTCCGCAGCCTGATGGTGCGGCGCCGGCGATAAAGGTTGTTTCTCCATCATCCCCTGTAAGCCCTGTAATGAACATATGTTCCGAAATTTCCTCTTCCTGCTGATAATAGGTTGCCATGTCCACGGCAAAACGGTGATTCCCCTTTTTCAAAAGTAGGGTGTTGCCCGCGTATGTGCAGAGCATGGAAAACGTGGTTTGCCAGCTTCTGTCCATAAAGACCCTGGCCTTTGGAAGGTCCTCTGCCCTGTTTAGCCCCTGGGAGTGGACATTTGTAAAAAAGTATCCCCTACGCGCCACTTCCCTGTCAAAAACCTCGTAGCAGTTTCTGTATAGAATATCGGCGCTGTGGCTAACGTAGGTGGATGTTGTGATCTCCAGGGCCGGCACTGTTGCTTTGGCGCCTATGGGACCTCTGCAATAAAAGCCGACAACCAGAGTGCGCCCTTTAATGATAGGGCAGAATGTATTTCGAATATATTTCAGAGCTTCGGGCCGCGGAATTTTTCTGGCCAGAGCGCTCGTTGGCTCCCCCTCATTGACAATATAAAAAGTTCTGTCGATAATCCGTGCCTGCTCTTTTGCCAGATCAAAATGAATAGTGTGATCCTTCATGGCAAGGGGCTTCTCCTCGCCCTTTTCTATTGCCATCTCGCGGATCCTGTTTCTGTCTTCCAATGAACCTGAATTGACAAAGACGTCACTTGGGTTTCCAAGAGAAATGGCGTTGGCGATCTTGAGAAGTACTTCCTCGTTTTTGATTTTCTCAAGTTTCGCGAGGTTTTCCTTGTCAATAAATTTTTTGAAAAGCTCATTAGCCTGGCTAATGGTCTCTATTCCGCCAACTTCCGAGAGGATTTCAATCCCCTTTTTCAACTCAAGCATTAACTTTCCTTTCATAAGCCGATCGCTTTATATGAGTTCATATCAAGTCAGCTTTTTCCCTGATTGTCAACCGTTAGAAAAGGGTGTTTTCAAGAGGTCTTGGCTTTAAACCGTAAATTGGATACTCTATTTAAAACCATCAACGGGCAGAGCATGAAATCGTTGGCTATCCACGCCATTATTAGATTGAAAAAGCAACAGAACCGGATACTCCTTTTTATTGGAGCCATCCTTGTCGGGCTCCTGATCGCGGAGGGTCTTGTGCGTGTCTGGGCCCTGGATTGGCGAGTGATTCGTCGGATGCTCAGCTATCAGTGGGCGGACCGGGGGAGCCACATGGCTGTGGCTGATCCTGATCTGATTTTCAGACTCAAGCCCGGAGTGACAGATTATCCTATGTATCGCGTTACGATTAACTCCTTGGGCTTTCGCGGCAAGGAGCGTTCCGTGAAAAAGCCTCCTGGCGTGTTTCGAATTCTTTGCTATGGTGGTTCAAACGTTTACGGGCTGGGGCTGGAGGACCATGAGACATGGCCCGGGGAGCTTGAAAAAGCTCTCAATGATTCTTTCCCCTGTAAGTTCGAAGTATGGAACGGGGGGGCTTGCGCCTACGTGCCTTCCCAGATGGCTATGGTGGCTAATGAAGGAATCGAGAGATACGATCCGGATCTGCTTATTTTTGCTTTAAGTAATCCAGGAGCACCGGCCTTCCCCTCGGATACGCCGGTGGAGCCTTTCTTTGAGAAATATCCACTTTTGTGGGAAC
>CAYSHR010000187.1:0-6944 GCA_964430795.1 uncultured bacterium | reverse complement strand
ATTTAGCTAATTAGCGATATATGCGTTTCTATTGGAAAAATCTTTTAAAAATGATCCTCCCTGGCCAAAATGGTTTTTCGGTTCAAATATTGCGCCAAGGGATATCGCCCTATTTGGTATGGAAATTCTAATATTCAGAAGAGCCGGCAATCGGATTTCTCCATGAAAATACTATTTGTTTCAAACGTTTTTGATCTATATATCCCCAGAGAAGCTCTGGCTATTATGTACTTATCCTCCTCCCTAAAGAATGCCGGACATAAAACAGAAGTTGTTTCTGCGAATCTTATGGAAATATTCGCTGCCATCAAGGAGTTCTCTCCCGACGCGGTGGGTTTCGGCACGTTAACCGGACCTTACAAACAATACCTTTCCATAGCTTCGGAGATAAAAAGTAACTTCAATATCATGACCCTTTTTGGGGGAGTGCACCCCACCTTTAACCCTGAAATCATTCACCAGGAGGCTATTGACGGGATATGTGTCGGCGAAGGGGAAGAGGCTATTGTTGAACTCGCTGATAAATTTGACGCGGGCGACGATTTCCAAAACACAAAAAACTGGATTATCAAAAAACATGGCGAAGTTATTTATAATCCTTTGCGCCCATTGGTTAAAGACATTGATAAAATACCTTTTCCCGACAGAGAGATTTTTTATAATAAAAATAGCATTTTCGCCAAGAATCCCATCAAAACCTTTGTCGCTGCCAGGGGATGCCCTTATCGTTGTTCCTATTGCTTTAATGAATCTTTTGGCAAGCTCTACAAAGGTCTTGGGAAACAGGTCAGAATGCGGAGTGTAAATAACCTGGTTGATGAAGTGTGCCACGTAAAAAAAATATATCCTTTTCAACTAGTCTGGTATTTCGCGGATACTTTTATTTTGAACAAAAAATGGCTTTCCGAACTCGCCCAAGAGCATTTTAAAAGAGGAAAAATCCCTTTTTATGCCAATGTAAGGGCTGACCTTGTTGACGATGAAGTTGTCGGGCATCTAAAGAAAGGGGGATGCGTTTCCGTGGCCATGGGTATTGAAGCGGGCAACCCTCTACTTAGAAATCAGATACTTAATAGAGACCTCGACAACAGCCGGATTATTAAGGCCGCAAAGCTTATCAGGGCATCCGGCATCAAGTTGCTTACTTTCAATATCATCGCTCTGCCCGGCGGAGGTATAAAAGAAGATATGGAAACTCTCGATTTGAACATCGAAGCCGGAGTCGATTACCCATCTGTCTCATTTATGATACCTTTTCCAAAAACACGGATATTTGATCTGGCCAAAGATAGTAACCTGCTGCCTGAAACAGAAATAAACTATGATGAAGGATATTATCAGAAGCCTATTATCAAAGTGGCCAATCCCGAAAAGCATGTAAGACTGCTTTGGCTTTTCGCCCTCGCGGTTGAGTTTCCCATTGTCAGAAAACACCTGTTAAAACTGTTGGATCTACCTCTTGATCCTATCTACTCTCTGGCTTACAAACTCTGGAAAGGGTATACAGGGAAATCGAGAATATTCCCTCACAAAAGAAGCATGTCGGACATGGGCAAAGCAATATGGAATTATTTAACTAAATTGCAAAGGTAAGTGGAATTTTGCTATCTGTGAACTCGAAAGAGATACCGGAAAGCCGCTTTTAAAAATCCGGCAGTTCCAAGATTGTGTGGAAATATTCTTGTCCATGAAAAATAGCCTTTGAGCACCCGATACAGAGCATAATAGACAGGGCCTCCATTTATTTTAGATAGTCTGATCACCAGGTTTCTTAAACTCGGAAATGATACAGCCAGGGCGAAAAGGTACATGAGGTTCTCCACCCTTGTTTGATCCTTGCCCTTTAATAGTGTTTTGTCATAATAGCTACATGTATAGTCAAGCTCACCATCTTCAAACAAACCCAACTCCAGTGCTTTCTCGTAAAACTCGGTTTTTGGATAGGGCGTGGCAAAAGTAGCCATAGGATAATCGGCTCTTATGGCGATATTGAGGTCCAGGGTCGATAGATCATCCTCAAAGGTGGTTCCTGGAATCGCCAGCATGTTAAAAGTATAGAGATTAATTTTATGGTCATGAATTATTTTCGCGGCTTGGATAATCTCCTTGTTTGATAGGCCCTTTTTTAAAACCCTCTCTCTCACATGGGGATTGCCCGACTCTATGCCCATGCCAACGGAAAAGGCGCCGGCTTTTTTTAAAAGCAGGGCAACCTCGGAGTCAATAAGGTCAGCCCGCACCATGCAATAAAAGGGCAAATTTATCTCTTTCGAATATTTCTCAGAAAACTCTACAAGCCATTTTTTACTCAGGATAAAAGTATCAGCGGTAAAAAGGACAAACTGGAGATTCCCCTCTTTCCTTACCCGGCTTAGCTCTTCAAGAAGATTATCTACGCTCCTTCGCCTTATGTTCAGCCCTTTTCCCTTATAAATATCTCTCCAAGATTTATTATGACAAAATGAACAATCAAAAGGGCATCCTCTTGATTGCAAAAAACTTTTTATTGGGTAATCACGCCATGACGGATCACAACCAGCCATCAACTCCCTGTCACAAAATGGAATGGAGTCAATATCATCGATTAACGGACGAACATGGTTCTTATCGATCTTGCCCTTCTGCTTAATCCAGAAGTTCATTGTGCCCTGCAAAGAAGACCCGTATTCAAGCCTGTTCACAAAATCAACAAAAGCATTTTCACCTTCGCCAATGCATACCGCGTCAATACCCTCAGCTTGGATTATCTCGGGAGAAAAAGTCGCCTGGGGTCCCCCAAAGACAGAAATGAAACTACCAGGGCGGCGTTTTTTTATCTCCCTGTTCACATCCCTAAGTAGATTAAAAGAAGGGTGAGTCACACTATAGCCAAGGATATCAGGGGAAAAGGCGTCCACCGCTTTTTCCATCATTTCAATATTTGTTCCACACGCTAAAGTCTCATGTCCGGCTTTTTTACAAGAAGCAGACAGATACATGAGCCCCAATGGATCTCTCTTGACATAGAGGTTCAAAATATCCGTTACAAAAAGTATTTTCATAAAAGCCTCACATTTTGCTTAAAATATCATGAAAGAAGTGGACAAGTAAATTTATATCAGGGCATGAGGTTACTTTAAATTACCGGCGCCCTTCTCAATATTCGGCCAGGTGGTAAAAAGAAATCTTAAGAACCTGAAGGCATCGAGCACCAGGTTTATTTTTGATATGCCGATGCGGGTTCTATATGGAATTGATGTATAAAATATTGAGTGCTTTTTTCGAATAAAAATAGCCGTAAGAGTGGAAGACGCGGAAAAACCATCAGGCAGAAAATCAAGATATGCCCTTACTATTTTAGTATCGAAAATCCTCATTCCGGAATTCAGATCGGGAATCCAGGTCCACATTAGAATAGAGGCGGATACTTTAAAGAGATATCTGAGAATTCCCCTGACGAAAAAGTGCTTGATAAAAGGGCTCTTTCTCGCGCCGACCACCATGTCATAATCCTTTGAGAGGTTCATCATCCTGTTTATCTGCTCTTCAGGGTATGAGGAGTCAGCGTCCATTATAAGGATTTTTTCACCATTAGCCGCGGCGATCCCGGTTTTTATTGCCGCGCCATATCCATAATTATTTTCTCTTGTAATCACCTTAATGCCGTCAATCTCCCTCAATTTCTCTCCGGTGGAATCGGTTGAGCCGTCATCAACTGCTAAAATCTCGATTTTCGTCTCATACCCGGCCATCTCTTTTTTAATACTGTGAATAACAGGCGCCACCGCCTTCTCTTCGTTAAATACCGGCAGAATTATTGTGCAAAAAGGATTCACTTGTTTATCAGCGCCTTTGGAAATTGAATTGGGTGCTCCTTAGAACAAGAGATCATCAGCGGAAATGGAGTGCTTGATTGACAACAGAAAAGAACCGCTTGCCAGGTCCCTCTCAGTCAGGTCAACACTACTTTCTTTTTCACATTGCCCACCATCATGATCCTGTAAAATTTTTACAAAAGGTCTGTAAATATCACTTTTACTAGTTTCAACAACAACACCGATAGAATCATCAGTGAGAGTGACATAAGTACCAGGAGGATATACGCCAAGACTTAATAGCAAATGGGCAAGCACCCTCTTTTCAAATTCGGTTCCAACCATTAGCAACATCCGTGACCATATGCCCTCAGGTGATACATGAGCTTCCCTGTGAAGAAAATTCTCATATACGCTTGCCATGGAGACAATGCAGCTCGCCAGATTCATCTTACCTTTGCGTTTGATCCTGGGAAAACCTTGAAGGTCCCACTGAATATGGTGCTCAAGGGCGGCAACAATGGCAACCGGAGGCGCGCCGGGTATGGACCTGAGAATAGACATGCCCCTCAAAGGGTGCTCGAGATAAATTCTTTTGTCCAGAGAAGAACGAATTATTCCATCCTCATATTTCGGTGGGATATCCATCATTCCAATGTCATGAAGAAGCCCGGCGAGGAATATATCAGAAGTAATAGTGTTTTTTATTCCCATGGTCTGGGCTGTCACATAGGAAATAATAGCGGTGTTGATGCTGTGGGCAATCAGATCATCCGGGTCGTGCATAGTGTGAAGCCTGGAGACAATGGCAAACCGGTCCTCAGCCATGTTATCTATCAGGCGTCGCCTGAGAATATCCACAAGGTCAAGAGAAGGAAATTTTCTGGGATCAAAAATAGAGATAAAAAAACGTGTAAGCGCGTGTTTTAAAGAAGTGTAAATATTCCGGGCTTCATCAGTATCGGTGGAGATTGTCTGGTCATCAAGGGGAATCTCAATTCTGTTAAAGGAAATGTTTTTAACATCCTCAAGGGCAAGCCTGGTTAATAATTCCTCGTCTCTATCCCAGACCGATTCCTCGGATAAGAGCAAATCAATAAAACTATTAATCTCACTGGTGGCAACACCCTTCTTGACGGATATGGACTCAATTCTTTTGTTGCCCATCACCCGATATAGAGGACCGACAAGGGTTGAGATTTTCGGCAAGGGAACTTTCTCGTAAACGAATTCACCACCAATAAGAACAATAGTCCATGACTCGGTATCGGTCATGAATTCATCAAATCCTTCAGACAATCTTTGGCAACTTCTTTCAACCAACGGGTGTCCTGTAGGATACATTGTACGGCTTCTTAAAGCTGACGACAGCCCCTTTAAGAGCTCTTCAGTCAGGCGAAGTTTGTACCTTTGGGATTCAACTTCGTTCACATTAACTCCTTGGAAATCTCATTAATAAGTTCTGTCCAGGTTCTAGGACAGGAACTAAATAACTTCCTGGCAGGCCTGGCGAACAACTTTATTCCAGCTTTTCGCTCCCTTTACCAGAATACTTAATGATCCCGGGGCATCTATGGCGGATATGGACTTAACGGCGGACCTGATTAAACCTTGATCATATCCTTTAAGAATACCTGGTCCTGATATATAGTTTTCAAGAGTTTGCAAAGCAAAGGGCACCTTAATTTTCCCAAGAGATTGTATAGCGAGAATTTCGACCTCTCTGCTTCCGTTAAATGGTTTTTTATTACTCAATTTGTCAACGATGGCTTTAGCGGCCGTGCTTGACCCCTGAAATCGCCCAAGGCTTAATACCGCCTGAGAATAAACAGATGGGTCGTTGTCATTTATCAGTTTTACCAGTAATGATACAGCCTCCCGATCCTTGGTAACCGTAAGGGCTCTGGCTGTTTCTTTGCGGACTCTATAATCGGGGTGATTATAGATATTCTTCATACACTCCACAAGATCATCAGGCTTTAATCTGGAAAGAAGAATAATCATGTTTCTTACAACATACCATTTTGAATCATCGAGGTTCTCAATACATTTGTCGCAAATATCATCATTTCCTTTAGCCAGGATATCAATCATAACCGCCCTGGCCGCGCGGTTCTGCTCTTCGCATAAAACTTCCAGAGTGGGGCCATGAGCAATAGTGCCCAGAGTCTTCAGGATATCGCCAATGGCCTTACTTTCTCTTTTCCCCCATTGGCTGATGGCTTGTAGAAGTTCCCTGGCCAACTCCTCCTTTCTTATGGCAAAAATTATCTTTCTTGAAACCACTTTTGAGACATCATGATCATTGCTTTTCCTGGCATGCTTCCTAAGCAATTTAACGGCCTTTGCCGCCAGACGATATCTTCCGGAATGAACAAGACCGATAATTTCCTCATGAAGCTCCTGAGCGTAAAACTCGTAATTGTCCTTTCCTTTCATCATCTCCAGAACAGCAAACCAGTTCACAAATGAAGCCGATTCCACTTTCTGATCAGAGAGTGTCTCCAGAAGATCGGTAATATCCGTCAAACCCTCTTCAATCAGACTATAAAGTGGTTCTTCTCTTTTGGCCTGGGATTCAAAAGCACCCTTGAAAACTTCCGCGAGACGGGAAAGTCTCTGGTGATTCCTGGGCAACCTCTCCACCTGCTCCATCATATTAAAAAAAGCCATGTCATGATGGATGTCTCTGTCTCTTATGATGTTACTCAATTCGGCAAGCACAGGGGCTTCCTTTTCCGTTTTAATAAAAGAATCGAAAGTTCTCCTGAACTCTCTGGGTGTCGCGTTTGCCGGATTTAAACCTTCCAGAATACCTTGAGCCAGCGACCGGTCATTTATATCGAAAATTAAATCAATTAACTTCTTGTCATAGCTGTCATTCCCTTTCCCCGGCAAAGCGCTTCTCTGCATCAGCACGTAGCGGCTTTTTGGGCTAATGACAGTCATAATTTTTTTTACCTGTAGACCAAAGGATTCCAACAACGGCTGATCCCCCATCTCTGCCTTCTCTTTTTGCAAAATGCCGATTATATGAAAGAATACATCGGCCGCGTTTTGGGCTTCTTCTTTTCCGGCACTACCCGCGATTGCCGTATCGAGAATAATGGCGAGTTTGGGGACATCTTTTATAAGCTCATTTAATAGACC
>CAYSHR010000186.1:0-6947 GCA_964430795.1 uncultured bacterium | reverse complement strand
GCTTTCTTAGCAAGGCCGGAAGTATATTTTAAATAATATAAATCAAAGTTTTGAAAAGGTAAGAAGTTGGAACCCCAAAAAGGAGATGTATAATGGCAGTTCAGAATTTTATTGTGGTCAGCGAACCTACTGGGGCCGAGGGAGGATTTCCTTTTGCCGACTCCCCTCCACTCTGGAATACACGTGTGAAGACATTATTGGTTAAAGCCGATGGCGATGGCGTCGTGGGCGTGCGGATTGTGCACGATCCGCTTGCGATCGGCCAACCGGATATTTATCTTGGCGCCCATGGAGACATGAATGGCGGAAACTTAAGCTATTGCATTGATCTTGAAGAAGACGAATTCCTTACCGGGGCGTTTGTTCGAGCTAATGAAGATTGCGTACGCAATCTTGTCTTTGAAACAAACAAAGGAACCCACGGACCCTATCCGGACAATGAAGCGAATTTAAATTGGTTCCATGAAGTCGATAACGCATCCGAAGGCGATTATGAAATCGCCGGATTTATCGGCGCGGCCGATAGCCGGATTCGTTCCCTTGGTTTCGTATTCCGTCGTCGTGCGCAACTGGCGCGGCCGATCATCCCAAAGCACCCGGAACTTTTCATGAAATTTCCTTTTCCTAAGGGATGAGGGAAGAAAGTGTAAGTCGGAAGGCAAGGGTCAATTAAGCCCCATTTGGGTCGCCGGACGGTATCAACTCTTTATACGAGGTAATTCCTTAAATCTGTAGAGCTTTTTCCAGGTAATCGGCTGTTTTTGGATTCTCCCTTTTAAACTGGTTCCACTCGTCTTTTGTAATTTCCGCGGGCTCCTTTCCAAATTGCCTTTTTATCTGGGTGTAAGAGGTTTCAATCAGGTCCCGATTTACCAGGGCCGCTCCAAGGACCGCGCCGGCGACTTCAGCCACGCCATTGACAAAATCGGCTCCCGTAAGGGCTTCAACGCCATGCTCAACCAGGATGCCGCCTAAAAAGCCCAAAGCGCCGCCTACTGCCGTACGTTTAATTTTATCAGTCATAACGAACTCCTTATCACAGGTAAAATGGCTCTATTGGAGAATTATACCCAATCATTGCAAAATTATTATACAATATTTGAGAAAAAATGGAAAAGGGCTTTCCCCGGGGGTAATTCTTTAACGAAGGGTTGCCCAAGAAAAATATTCCATTTGATAAAGTTTGTTTGTTTAAGGAGGAAGCTATGTCTATTAAAAAGAAAATAATATTATTGTTGCTGGTTTTTGTTCTTCTACTTTCTGTTTTAGCCTGTGAGGAGGTCAACGAGATAACCAAGGTGATACAGACGGATAAATATTTCTTTCCCATTCCCGATGACGACAATGATGACGATGACAACGCCGATGATGATGACGACTCAGGGCATTCAGTGGAGTGGGAGTGGCAAGAAGTGGAAGGCACCATTTGCCGGGACGGTTCTGAGTCAGGAATGGGTTTGCGCCCATCGATTCACGGTTCTAAGAATCTGGCCATCTATGTTGAGGCAACAGGTATATGCGCCACCAAATCCACTTGTGAAGAGAACCTCGATTTTTTTGAAGATTGGATATTTGAGGAAATAATAAATGAGACGGGTTACGGCGGTCTTTTCAACCCTGACAATGAATTGAATCCCATATGGGACTGGAACTACCTTTACATTCCTCCATGCACCGGGGATATGCATAGCGGCAGCAATCTTAATGGCAAGGTGCCCTTTTTGACTGGAGTTCAGCGCTTTACCGGTCATCTGAACATGAAAGTTTATGTAGAGAGGATAAAAGAGGAATTCGATTTCACCCCGGAAAGAATTCTCCTTTGGGGGCAATGCTCGGGAGGCACGGGTCTTTTTCCCTCTTACGCTCTATTTAAAGAAGCTTTTCCCGATACTCCCGTCACTCTCCTTAACGACTCGGGACCTCTGGGATTTGACGACGCGGCTTTCGCGCCATGCCTTCAGCAGAAATTGCGGGACCTGTATCTTATTAATCCCGCGTTGCCCGCCGATTGTGAAGAGTGCTTTGGTCCCGGCGGCGACGGCCTGGCGAGCATTCAAACCTATCTCGCGGAAAAATACACTGATGGCAATTTCGGCCTGCTTATGCCTTTGCAGGACGAGGCGATACGAGAAGCCTGGGGCGCGGGCATGGACAATTGTCTGGGCTTTCTTTTCGGCTCCATGGTGCCCGAGGAGATTTTCACCAATGCTCTTCTTGACCTTCGGGACAACCACCTGCTGCCTACAGGGCGTTGGTCAACTCTATATATGGAGGGCGCCTTCCATACCTTTGGTCTTGCCGACGACTGGATTTTCGAGGATCATGAGCAGAATGTCCTCTATCAATGGGTAAAGGATATTATTGAAGGCAATGTGCCGGCGTCCATATATTTTAATCCTTATGAATAGGGTAGCAAAAGATAAGCGCCGCTCGAGTTGGTAAAATCATCTTTGCTGCTGCTTTTCTCCATTCATGCCCAATAATATCCCGGGTATGGAAGGATTTGCTAATTGGGCTTAAAAGAACAACTCAAGAAATTCAGCCCTTTTTTGGGCATATTCATTTTCACCGCGCTGCTCTTTTTGCCGGTGCTTTTAGGGCGTGGAGCGGTTTTTAAAGATCAGTCCTACGAGTTTCATTTCCAGGCTCTGGAGTTTGTAAAGACAAGTTTGGAGCAAGGTGACTTTCCTCTCTGGTGCCCGAACACGGCCTTTGGATATCCTTTTGCGGCATATCCTGAATTCAGCCTTTTTTATCCACTGTTTCTGCCTATTGGGCTGGCTCTTTCCTCAGTCACCGCAATTTGCTTAATAGTCATGGTCCACTATTTTTTGATGGCGGGCTTTACCTATTTGTACGGCCGATCCCTCTCTTTGGGAAAAACGGGAGCGATCACCGCGGGCCTGGCCTTTGCCTTTAATGGATTTATCCTCGAGAGATATACGGAGATTCAAAGCCTGGGAGCTATCGCCTTTTTGCCTCTGATTTTGTATTTTATTGAAAAGAGCATTTCTCAAAGGTCATGGAAACAGGTTATTTTTGCCGGCCTTGCACTGGGCGTCTCTTTTCTTGCAGGCGGCGCCCAATATTCCTATTATGTTGTATTCTTCCTTTGCGCTTATATCTTTTTGCGATATTCAGGACCTGATTGGCAAAGTCCAGCACCGACGCGCCTTGTCCGGGGCATTATAGTCTTGGCGGTTATGGGGCTTATAGGGGTGGGAATCTTTGCCGTGCAGCTTTTGCCAACGGCTGAGTTGGCGGGAAAAACCAGCCGCTCGAACCTGGAATTGTCAAGCTTTGAACCTTCCCATGCCAAGGCGCCCAAGCCCGACCACCTGTTTTCAGGTTCTTCCATAAAAGGGTTGCTGTTCCCTTATCTCCCTGGAAAAACAGTTGTGAAGGCCAAGGCCATCCATCCGGGAATCCTGGTTTTGATCTTTGCCTTGTGGACCTGTTTTTTCTACCGCAAAAGCATTACGATTTTTTATCTGATCCTGGCCGCCGCCACATTTTTACTGGCCGCAGGTCCCTTGACTCCCATATTTCCTCTACTTTATAATCTGCCCATCCCGGGCTTTTCCATGTTTAAAAATCCTGTGCGTATGGCAATGCCCGGCGTCTTCGCTCTCTCTATCCTCGCTGGTTTCGGAGTGGACAACCTGATTAAGGAAGGTTTGGGCCATAGAAGGCGAAGGTTGATTTTCCGGCTTTTGATTCTTTTTTTCCTGGCGACTCTATTCTTTATTGCCATGCCCTGGTTATCCGGAAAGGTTTCACAGCCCGGTGCCTTGATTTGCGCCCTTGCCCTGGCGGTGTTGATTTTGTTCCTTGCCCTTTTAGGAGAACTATCCCGGAAAAACAATTTTGACCCGCCATGGAGCCGATTCGCCCTTGTGGTCCTGACTGGCGCCAATCTTTTACTTGCCGCGCCGATTCTCGATTTTTTGCCCATGAAGGATGTCCGGGAGCGGACTTCACCCACGGCCAGGGCAGGTTTTTTGCTTGAACAGCAGGGGCGGTTCAGAGTCTTTTCCATTGAGCCCGCCGACGTGTTTGACTATTATAATTCCAAGGAGCTTGTGGAAAATCTGGGTCTGGCTCAAGGGCTGGAACTTGGGGATGGAAACAGTTCCTTGCACCTGGAGCGATATCTGTTATTTACACATGGAGCCCGCCCTGTTCATCCCAGACAGCAATACGCCTATGACCACTGGCTTATGTCGCCGGCTTTAGCTGACATGGCCGGCTTGGGTTATCTGGTTACCAATCCCAACAACCATCTTTCGCTAGAGTTCCTGCAAGAAGTCTACAGGGACAGATACGCAAAAATTTACGCCACCCGATTTGAAGATTCTTTGCTGAGATTTGTTCCCGCCGCGAGGGTAGTTACGACCGCGAAAGAAGCTATCCTGCCTTTTGCCTTGGGAACCGAATCACCGGACAACGTTGTTTATCTGGAAAAAGAACCAATGGCCTTTTTTGGCCGCCCGAACAATTCGGTAAAAAAGACCAGAATCCTTTCCCAGTCTCCGGACCGGGTTGTGGCGGAAATTTTCGCTCCGGTTGACGGCTTGGCCCTGCTGGCCCACACATTCTATAACGGCTGGGAAGGAAAGGTGGATGGAGAGCCGGCGCCGATTTATGTTGCCAACGGGCTTTTTCGTGTAATTCCAATAAAAGCCGGCGGACATAAAATCGAATATGTTTATAAGCCGAAAGTTTTTATCCTTGGCGCCCTGATTTCAATAATCACCCTGGCCGGAGCAATTCTTATGGTGGTTTTTATGGGCAAATCCCGAGAGTGACCATTTCGCTATTCTGATTTTATTCTTTACCGGCCACGCCATTATGAGACCATGGTACCCTATCCCAACTTCTCGAATTTTTCGCCGGTGTCCTTCCGCGGTCCCCGATCTTTTGACTTACCACCGGCCGTTGAAGGATTACACGCCGACAACGAAACCCTCTTGCTAGAAAAAAGGTTTAAGCTATAATGACCTCTCGAAATAATGGGACTGATAAATGAGTGGGAGCCTATGAACCTTCGAGATAAAATCAGTATCGCCTCAAAAATAGCGGCGGTTCGCTTCCTGAATCGGCGTATTCCCTTAATAATCGGCTGGTCCCTGACAAATCAGTGTAACTATCGTTGCGAATATTGCGGCATCCCCGAAAACAGCAGTTCGGAATTATCCACAGGGCAGGTCAAGGAAATTATGGCCAGGGCCGCCGGCCTGGGCTGTATGAGAATTCAGTTTACAGGCGGCGAAGCGTTGATGCGGGATGACATAGGCGAGATTATTGATAAAAGCCATTCCCTGGGCATTGTTTCGAGTTTGTCAACCAACGGCGCGCTGGTTTCCCGGCGCATAAAGGATATTGAGCATCTGGATATAATCAACCTCAGCCTGGATGGCCCGGCCCATATCCACGACAAGATCAAGGAACCGGGGAGCTTTGCCGGCGTGATGGACGCGGTCAAGGCCGCGGGCTCGGCCAATATTCCCTTTCAGTTCATAACGGTGTTGTCCTCAGAAAATCTTGATCAGATTGATTACCTGCTGGATCTGGCTAAAAAATTCAGTACAAGGATAACTTTTCAGCCGGCTACTAAAGAATCGTTGACCTTAAACCGGGAAAATTCCATAGCCCCAAAGGTTGATGAATATCGAAAAGTGATGGAATATTTAATCGCTGTTAAAAAACGTAAAGGACCTGTAGCCAATTCCCTTTCCGGTTTTCGCCACCTGCTTCATTGGCCGGATCACAGGAAAATTCCTTGCATAGGTGGGCGCATTTTCTATCGGATCGAAAGCGACGGCACGGTGACTCATTGCCAACGTTACGGCGCGGGCCAACAAGGGCATTCCATAGTTGAACTCGGTTTTAAAAAAGCCATCGAAATGGTGGAAAATCTGCCTTGCGAGTCCTGCTGGTCAGCCCCTGTGGTGGAGGCCGGATGTATGTTCGCCCTGAAGCCGGACACTCTTCTGAATTTGGCGACCATGTATTAATCCTGCATAAGGATCATAATCCCGGCGACTTCTTTTTACCCTTGAATCCCACAGCGTTAAAAAAATACCGCCAGTGTTTCAGAATCCGCAAAAACCATTTAGGATTCCCGCGCAAAACATGAATAAAATTCCCAATCACTACAGATGGTCTTGTGAAAAAACGCTTTTGATAGTTGGAACATCTATTTCGCAACTCCAGGTCTGAAAACCCGGTATCAGGCCCTTCCTTTCCATAGTCTTTGATGATCTTGGAACCATCAAGTACGGACAGGACGTAAAAAAGAGCATGATTAGGGCGCAACTTCAATGAATATTCCAGGGCGCCTCTCATGCTTTTATCCGTATCTCCGGGCAGTCCGAAAATAAATTCCACAATGGATGTAATTCCAAGTTTTTTACAGAGCTTGACCATCTCAATGACACGCCCTGGTTCCTCTGGCCTGCGATTGACATTTTTCAATACAAGAGGATCGACGCTCTGAAGACCCACCACAACCTGGTCCAGGCCCGATTCCGCCATTTGGGTCAAAGCCCTCTCAAGGTTGTTTTTGAAGGAGAGGGGATAGAGATTGATGGCGTACCATACAGGGCGTCCCATATCCATAAGCCCCCCCGCAAACTCATCCAACCAGCCGGGTTTTACGCCGAAAATGTCATCCTTGAACCCGATGTATTTCAGGTCAAAATCCTTAACGCACCGGCTGATTTCAGCAAGGAGGTTCTCAGGGCTACGAGTTCGAAGCCTGCGCCCCAGGACCGACGACGAGGAGCAGAAGCCGCACCTGTTGGGACAGCCGCGACTGCCGACCATGGACACATAAGGTTGACGCATCCCAAAATAATGATAGTCATAATAACTGTCCGCGGGATACTGGCTCCTGTCTGGAAATGGTAAGGAATCAAGGTCTGTTATGTAGGGCTGAGAAGGGC
>CAYSHR010000185.1:0-7016 GCA_964430795.1 uncultured bacterium | reverse complement strand
TTTTAATTTTTTTGTTTTTTTAACGAGAATCCTTACAAATTCATCATATACACTTTCCATGATAATCGCTCTTGAGCAGGCGGAGCATTTTTGTCCCTGAAAACCGTATGCCGCGTACATTACCGCTTCAGCGGCCTTTTCAATATCAGTATCATCAGCGATAACCATAGTGTCTTTACCGCCCATTTCAGCCACCACTCGCTTGATCCATCGTTGCCCCTCAATTCTCGCGCCGGCTTTTTCGATGATGCCAAGACCCACAGCCTTGCTGCCGGTAAAGGAGATGAACCTGATGTCAGGGGAATTGACCAGGGTTTCACCTGCGATGGAACCTGGTCCTGTAAGGAAATTAACCACTCCAGGAGGAACTCCCACTTCCTCAAGCAGGGCAAAGACCATCCACGCGATAAATGGCGTATCCGTGGCCGGTTTTAGAACCACCGTATTTCCGCAAACTATGGCGGCGGAGGTCATGCCGATTAATATGGCGTTGGGAAAATTCCATGGTGGAATGACCGCGCCCGCGCCAAGAGGAATGTAATATTGCTCTGAAATCTCATTTGGGATTTGCCATAATTTATGCCCACTGCCAAGCCTGATAGCCTCTTTTGCGTAGAATTCGAGAAAATCGATGGCTTCCGCGGTATCTCCATCAGCCTCAACCCAGCTCTTGCCTGATTCAATTACCATGGCCGCGGAAAACTCATGCTTGCGCTGACGCATCAGCCTTGCGGCCTCAAGTAAAAAGCGGGCGCGATATTTTGCCGGTTTTACGCTCCATGTTTTATAGGCGTCCCACGCGGCGTCTATAGCCATTTTGGCTTGCCTGACACCGGCTTTTGAGAACTTACCGATCAATTCCTTTGGCGCCGCGGGATTGGTGCTTGTGAATGTACTTTTCAATTTTATCTTTTTGCCGCCAATAACCAGGGAATGGGATTTACCAGTCATGGATTTGACTTTTTGAAGGGCTTTTCTGAAGTTCTTAGCGTTTACAGGAACAGTAAAATCAGTAAGGGGTTCATTTTTGAAATGGTAGTCCATTATTCTCTCCCGAATTTATTGATTTGCGAAAAAAGTAATTTCAATCGTCGTAATATACAGTCGCGTCACCTTCTACAAGGTGGACAAAGCGGTTTATCTCAACACCGGTCCAGGTCTCAAGGGCGCCTCCGGGCCAAAGAACTCTTACCTGATCAACGGCGGCAAGGTCGGCCAGTCCAAATTCAACAGAGAGGCTTGGCTGGCTTGACGCGTGCCCTTTACCCCCCTGAACTTCCCTGATTTGTGTGAGGCTGCCTGAAACAAGAGCAACCCTCGCGCCGATAGCGGCAGCGTTGGTTGTGGCGTTTGTTCCTGTAAGGCGGATTGTGGCCCAGTTGTTATCCTGCCCCACATCGTTACGCATAAGGTGCACATGATATCCATCTGATCTTCTTGTTGTCATAAGGTCAAGGTCGCCGTCCTTGTCAAAATCGGCCCACCCGTTATTTGTACAGTCATGAATTTCGATTCCGGCAAGGTAGGAGACATCGGTGAATGTTCCATCGTCATTTTGGTGGAACAGGCGGCAATAATGATCGGAGTAGAGGTCGGAAACGAAAATGTCGAGAAGAGTGTCATTGTCGTAATCAATAAAGCTGATATCGATCTCGCCCTCGTCACAGGTAATGCCCGCCTGATCGGTGATGTTGCTGAATAGATAATCGGGAGGACCGCCATTTTGGCTGAGTGAACTTGGTTCGGAAGATGGCTGATACCTCGGGTGGCTGATTTCAGCAAGGAAACAGTCGAGGTACCCGTCATTGTTCACATCGCCAAAATCAGCGCCAAAGGTGTTGCCCGGTGAATGTCTGGGGCTATGAAGGTCAATGTCGGAAGCTACATTTACAAATGTGCCGTCGCCCTGGTTCTGCCACATTCTGTTTACAACCCGGCCATAATTGGAAACGAAAATATCCTGGTCTCCATCATTGTCATAGTCGGTCCACATGACGCCATATACAGGCGTATTGTTCTCCGAATATATTCCGGCGGCGTCTGAGACATCTGTAAATGTTCCATCACCGTTGCCCATAAAAAGGTAGTCCGGAGTAGAGCCGGCATATGGATATACTTTAAGCCAGGCGCCCATAAACAGGTCAAGATATCCATCGCCGTTAAAATCGGCAAGGGCCGCGGCGGCGGTGGTGCTTTCGTTTACCTCAAGACCGGAGTCCACCACTTCGGTAAAAGTGTTGTCGCCGTTATTCAAAAGAACAGTGGACCGGGAGAGAAAGTCTGGATCCGGTATGGCCGGGTCTTCATCCAGCCAGGGAACATAAACTCCGACCACAAGATCGAGATCGCCGTCATTGTCGAGGTCTCCCCAAACGCCGAACCCGGCGTTAAATCCGCCGTTCAGACCGGCGCTGTCTGTAATGTCTGTAAAGGCGCCGGCCTGATCATTAAGAAACAGGCCAAAGGAATCCTCGCCGCTCATGGTAAGAAGCACGTCGTCATATAAGTCACCGTCCACATCGGTCCAGGCTACTCTCTGATAATGCTCCTCGTCCAGCCCCGCGTCAGCCGATACATCAGTAAAATATGTGCTTTCTCTTTCGCAAAAATATGAACCCTCAGCCTTGACCATATAGTTCCATTGGGGACCGCCCCATACAAAGGGCGAATTCTCCCTTGCCCACGTTTTTGAATAGAAACGATTTCTGAAAAAATAATTGTTGGTTTTATCCTGGGTAAGATATGGCGACCTATGATAATGCCAGTAGGAAATCCAGAAATGCTCATGGGGCATAAAAAACAGACCGGGTTCGGGTAGATCAATGGTAATCCATCCGGCATCGTCGGAAATCAAGAGATAAAACGGATCAACAAGGTCGTCATCTGTCTGGGGCCAGCTATTGCATCGGTCGGAATGAATTCTGATCATAACCGGGCCGCCGGGACCTTCAAGATGCATTTTTACCGCGCGTAAATGGAAAGGGTGATCGAACTTTACATGAACAGCCTCGATATCTCCGGGCTGGTGCCAGTTTGTCTTTCCAGGGTGATCCTCTTCCGGGTCAAAATAGAAAAGCTCGACATCCTCAGATGCTTCTGGGTCGGAATAGTCAGGACAAAAGTCTTCGTAATAATCACCATAGTTGGTTTTGCCGCTCTTAATATTTATGAAATCGGGAATGACTTTTATAAATCGCGGGTCATCTTCGGGAATCCAGAGCCCATTGTCAGCGGGGTTTTCAAGTCTGGTATCTGACTCGGGAGTCCCCTTTTCCTCTCCACATCCGGCAAAAAGGAGAAGGAGAATTATCAGAATCGCGAATACTTGAAGCCAACGGTTGCTAAAAGTCACTCTGCCCTCCAAATTAATCGGAATTTGATTATTTGCCCTCTATCTGAATCATCAGATCGTTTCCGACTTTTTTATAGAACTTGTACTCAAAGGGCGAATCGGAATATCCGGCGTCCAGCCCCTCGAGCTTTGTAAGGATTTCCCGGGCTTTGTCGAATTTTTTCTCTTTGATGTACAATTCCGCCAGATAAACATAAGTTCGCGCGGCTTTGGGCGCAAGTTTCATGGTGGTTAAATAGGCGGTTTCAGATTTCTCAAAACTGTATTTCGGCCAGGGCAGGCTGTACCAGTATCTACCTAACGCGCGGTGGGGTGATCCATGATCGTAACCAGCCTCTATGCTGATGGCTTTTGCGCAGGCTTTTTCAAATTTTGATCCCAGCCCTTTAGCCAGGGCGGTTACAATGGACATTCCTTTGCCATACTCTCCAAGGCAGACAGTGTAATAATAGTGCCCCTCAACTCTATTGGGACCGGCTTTAATAGCTTTCTCCGCCCATTCTACTCCACGCTTTCCATAGTTAAGATCGGTATCCCTGTTAGTTGTTCTATCGCAAATCCAGAAGCAGGCTCGCGCGGCTCTCCACGCTGCGTCAAAACCGGGCTTCTCTCCATAGGCTTGCTCCGCCCAGGCAAGGGCGTCTTTCATGGAGCGAGTATCCCCCTCCCTGGTTACCCAGGCCTTGTCTATTTTTGTAATCAGGGTGTCATAATCCGCAAACGCGTTTTGACCAAATAGAATCAATATTGCCAAAACCAGAAGCACAACTTTATGATTCATCTCCATCCCTCCCAGGAAAATTACAGATTCCAACCAAGCTTAAAGCCATCCTCTATGGCGTCTATGGCTCTGCGAGGAGATTGCGCGTCGCCTATTACCGATACCTTAATTCTCTCTTTTTCAAGATTATCAGCCAGAGCGCCGTCGGTTTTATATCCAGTGGCCACCACTACATTTTTGCACTCAATTACAGAAGTACCGCCTTTGTCATCTTCAACCACAATTCCATTTTCCTCGATGGAAAGAACTTTGGTTTTCTTCCTTATATCCACCTTGCTTCTGTCAAGATCGAGCATCATGGTCCACCTTGTGGATTTTCCTATATCTTCACCGATTTTGTCCAGCATTTCCACAATATAAACTTTTCTCATCTCCTGGGAAAGCATTTTGGCGACTCTGTCCGGAGCTTCGGCTTTTGTCTCCATAAGAAACGCGGCCATCTCCGGGGTGATTCTGCCTTTGCGGGCCACATGAATGGCGGTTTCGCAACCTACCGCGCCCCCGCCGATAATGACGGTATCGCCAAAATACTCAACTTTGTTAAGCAGAACATCTTGGGCGAGAAAGACATTTTTCATTTTAGCGTCATTAACAAAAGGTGGAATAATCGGCGTCGCGCCACAGGCCACAATTACTTCATCGGGATTATGTGAGCGAATTTCCTCAAGGCCGGCATCTACGCCAAACTCGATTTTTACATCCAATTCAGAAAGGGCGTTAGTATGGTATTTTACAAGTTCAATAAAATCATCTCTGCCTGGAGGCGCCGCGCTTAGATGAATGGAGCCACCCAATCTATTTTCTTTTTCCAGAATAATGACCTTATGCCCTCTAATGGCCGCGACCCGGGCCGCCTCACATCCGGCCGGCCCGCCTCCGACTATCACCACCTTTTTTGGAGACCGGGTCTTTTCCACGGCATCGAATTCTTCTTCTCTGCCCGCCTTGTAATTTACAAGGCAGTTGACTTCCAATCCCCAGAAAACATGGTCAAAGCAACCCTGGTTACAGGCGATGCATTTTCGAATCAGGTGATACTTTTTCTGTTTGGCTTTGTTTGGAAACTCCGGATCAGCGATAAGCCCTCTGGCCACTCCAACCATGTCGGCTTTGCCTTCTTGCAAAATTCCTTCGGCCAGAAGAGGGTTGTTGATCCTGTTGCAAGCCACCACTGGAATATTCACTGCTTTTTTTATATTGTGGGCCAGGTAAACGTAGACGCCCCTTGGCACGCTCATGGGTAATTGAGGAACTGAAGCCTCGTGCCAGCCGCCGGTTACATTAAGGGCGTCGGCGCCGGCTTTTTCAAATTCATACGCGACTTTGGCCGACTCGACTGTAGTGTGCCCTCCTGGTACATGATCAGCTCCTGCCAAACGTACGAATATGGGATAATCGGCACCTACCGCTTCTCTTGTCTTTTGAATTGTCTCCACGCCAAACCGGACCCGGTTTTCAAAAGAGCCACCGTATTTGTCAGTCCTTTTGTTAACCGCGGGAGAGAGAAACTGACAAATCAGGTAACCCGCGGAGGCGATTATCTCGACAGTGTCAAACCCGGCTTCTTTGCATCTGACAGCCGCCTTTGCGAAGTATTCCTGAAAAACCGGAATCTCCCGAATAGTAAGTTCCCTCGGGATTTCGGAATTGAACCTGCTTCCTATAGGGGTGGATGATACAGGCTGCTCACCGGTAAGCCACGACTTTGAGTATCTGCCCGCGTGATAAAGCTGAGCGCAGATTCTTACATCAGGGTTGACCGATTTCATCTCTTTGGCAAACCAGGAAAGCCCCTCAATAAACTTGTCATCATAAGCGCCTATCATGTAAGCGCCGCTGCCCGCTATATCAATACCGCAACCGCCAATGGTGATAAGCCCCGCGCCTCCTATTGCTCGTGCCTTATAAAAGGCGATGAGCTTTTCGTTTACAAAGCCGTCAAGATTATAATTGAGGTGCATGGCCGTCATATTGATTCTGTTTGAGATGGTCATGCCATTGATGGTGATAGGCTCAAAAAGTTTTTCACATGAAAAGGACTCGTTTTGAATTTTCATGGTTTCCCTTTCCCGCTTTGCTTTCAAAATTATATGGGATAATCAACTTCAGGCTCAATATCAAAAACGCAAAATACAATTATCAGGAACAGAACAAAATCGCAAGGGATGATAACTTCTTAACCAGGGTTGAATCGCCGGGATTCCATCAGAAAACTGAGGTTTGCCTCAGAAATCTGAAACAAGAATAGAGAGAAAAGGTTATTCTTGTCTTTGATAATTTGAAAATTTTTTCATGCGTCTTGAATAGTTTACAGGTTTTTTCAAAATTTTTACCACAATGGGCATGCTCCTTGCGTAATTAAAAGCAATTGAAATTCGGCCTGAGAACAAATTCAGCATGTTTGACAAAATAGATCCGCGGGAAGGTTTAATTAGCCGCCCAGAAAAATATTAATATTGTCCAGAGCTGGATCGGCGCTGGATATGTTCATCTGAAATCGGTGAACAAAAGCCGATCTTTTACAATATAGCAGGTCACAGACCAGCGATTCGAGTTTTGAAAGCCTAAAGGGAAAATGCCTGACTTACCCGAGTTCAGTAACCCCGAAAGGCCGAAGAAACCAAAATCAGCATGGTCAACGGCCTGAGACATTTTTAAGGAGTTGCCTGAAATTCAGGATTTGCCTCCCGGAAATTACGCAGTCCTAAAATGTCTAAACCCCGCCCTTTTTTGGCGGGGTTTTCGTTTTTTACGCCTGTAATAAAAATATAAACTGCATACTCTTTGTAATCGTTCAGTTACATGGAGGCTTTTTAGAAAAGCAGGGACATATGCTTGTTACGCAGCTCCCGAGGCTGAGCCTTTGGCGAAGAATCTCTTGTG
>CAYSHR010000184.1:0-7030 GCA_964430795.1 uncultured bacterium | reverse complement strand
ACCGGGCCGCGCGAATTCTTGACCACCCTTACGTTCGCCATTTTCGTGGCGGTTAGCCCGGTAGGGCAAGCTGGAATATCCGAATCAGAGTCATAATCAAAAGTGTAAGCGCCGGTTGCCGGCAGACGGTCCGACTGGCTCAAATTGTCATAGACGACAAAGTAATACCATACCCTCGTGTCAGAGCTGTATGGCAACGAGCCTTCCCACCTATCCTCCGGCTCGTCATAGGTCATCTCTATGTCGGCGTATCCGAAATCAGGAGCAATATCGCCCATGCCGGCATCGAAAGTGTAGTAGAATTTTACGTAATCAATTCCCTGCAACGCGTTATCGGTTACTTGAACATGGAGAGGAACATCTTTGAAATTTTCCACCGACACTGTTCCAACATTTGTTGTACTTGCCGTGTTGACAGCGGGCTCATCTTGATATGGATTGCTGAGAACCGGTCCTTCGTTAACGGTAATATCAAAGGCGTCCGTATCACAAGATTGTGAGAGCCAGTCAAGAGTATAAATAAAAGTAACCTGTACATTCGCAGAAGACATGGGGCAGTTGGAAAGCTCTTGAACATATGATATCCGGGTTCCTGTCACCCAGTCATCAACAAGGGGAGTGGACAGGTCAATATAGTTTTGCCCGGTATCGGCGATGACAGATGTTTCCGTGTCGCCCTGGTGTGACAGGATAATTGTCTCTCCTATGGAAAAGGGGGCGCCATCGCCAACCAGGTATAGCCTTGAGCTACCGGCTGAGGCGCCGCTGGAAAGGTTGTCGTTAAAGTGATTGAAAACCAGCTTTACTGTTTTTGCCTCGCCGGAGTTAAAGGATAACTCCATGTCGCCGGTCAGAGAAATCTCCTCTCCTGACGTTTTCAGAGCGTCAACCGAAGAGTCATGAACAATATTATTCTGGGGTATCTTAATGGTCTTTAGCCTTGAGTAAGACCTGTCCCATTGAGGGATAATGCCAATGATGGTCAAAGTGCTGCCCGCTGTGTTCTCAACCTGGAAAGTAAGTTCGTTTTTATAAGTCCCGGATGTAGATCTGACGAATGACTCGTCAATATGAAGACCGCCATTCTCAACAGAAATTCCAATATATGATGACTGGGTAGTCATGTATTCATTATCAGTTGCTACAGCGAATAAGTTATAGGCACCATCGCACCAGGTGGAAACATTTCCCGGATTGCAAAGGGGCTCGTTGCCGCCAAAACCACAATACTCAGCCTGGTATTCGGTTTTTGGAAAGGCCATCCACGTTGGCGATGGATCAACAGAGAAGACAATGTTATTGATTCCCTTCCCGTTATCCGCCGCCAGATCAGGGGGATCTCCCACAGTGGCTTCATCAGGGTCATATGCCCTTGCTTGAAACCTCAAGGCGCCGTCAGTGATAACCGCGCCGTCCACCGGGTGGATTATCTCTACTACCGGGCTGTAGGCGCCTGGCACAGCAACAATATTCGCCGCCTCCGAATAATTGCCACAGTGATCCGCTGCGAAAAGTGAATAATAGTATGGTTGCCCGTTAATTAAACTCGAATGGGTCACGGTCATGGCGTCGCCCGGACTTCCGCTAAAGCTGTCAAGCTCGTTGCCATCGGTTGTGGAAGCCGGATAATTGGTGGGGGACCACCTGATTAAAACCTCGGCGAAATCAATGTCACTTGGATTAATCCAGTTTAAAACTATTGATTGATCTCCGCTGTTTGCCGCGACGCCGGAAGGGATTTGGGGTGGGGCGGGAGGTGATTCATTTGCCGTAGTGCTGGTTACATGATTTTCAGGATAGTCGGTTATGCCGCCATTGCCGTCGCCAAATATCTCAAGGGTCAGCTCCCCCTCATTTTCACAATCTATGGCCGCGATTCTATAATAATAGGTTCGGCATGAATCAATATCATTGTCAGTAAATGAGAATACTTCATCAGTCAACTCGGCTTCGTCGACTATGGGTGTTATCGGGTTAAAACCTTCTGATGTTCCTCTATAAATTCTGTATCCTCTTACATCGGAAGTATCTTCGGGGACTGACCATAATAGTGTAACGCTGCCGTCGCCGGCGGTGGCGGAGAGCTCAACTGGAGGCGGCGGAGGGTCAACGTCATTCAACGTAAATGATACTTCCGTGGAGACTTCACTCACATTGAGGCTCGTGTCATATGCCGTCATGGCGACATAATAAATAGTATCGTCCTCCAGCCTGACATCCGACACTTCCATCTGCTCGACATTTTCATCGCTGACCGGAAAAGCCGGTTGCCAGTAGGCCCCCGATTCGGTTCCATAAAAAATACTGTAGCCCGCCAGGTCAGTAAGGGGCGATCCATCGGTATTGGTGGTTGGTTTCGAATAACTGATTGTGAA
Organism: uncultured bacterium; assembly: GCA_964430795.1. GTDB lineage: Bacteria > Lernaellota > Lernaellaia > JACKCT01 > CAYSHR01 > CAYSHR01. The sequence continues at coordinate 4,655 of CAYSHR010000184.1, read as the reverse complement.
TTGGCCGCACGTATCATCACCAATTATCTGCAAGGCCGTAGGCGGCGATGGAGCCAAATCATCAGTGTCGGCCCTAATGAATTCCATGTTGCGCAATTTGATCGATATTGTATGTTTACGGGGAGATGCCCTTTCGGTAGCTGCCGCAACGGTTAAATCAACGCGGATTTTTCTGATTTCGGCTCTTTGGGAAGAGGAAAGATTCTGGGCGATTTCAGGGATCATTTCAGTGCCGGCGCCGTTAAAATAATGAAACTCCAGGCTATCAACATGCCTGGCAAGATCCTCGCCATTAAAGGTTACGATTTTATTATTATAATCATGTTGTATGGCGACGGTTTCCACTGTACGAACTTCAGTGTTTTCAATTATAAAACCTATCGGAAGAGCTGAGGAGAGATATATTGTGTCAGGCTCGCTTTCAAGACTGTAAGCAGGGCCGCCTACGGACCTTACCGGAATCAGGACTTTCTCATCTCCATTTTTTATCCAGACCGAATCGGTAATTTCAATAATGTCCTCTTCATCATTCAGATCAACTTTTAGTTCCGTCTCCCCTGATAACGCCACTTCAGCCAGGGGCAATACAATGTCGTTGTCCACATCCCCTTTGAATGTGACTTCATAGGTCCTGGCGTTTGGAAAGACCGCTCCGGATATTACTCCAAAGCCCGCGGTTCTGAGCTTTCGAGTTATATTGTCAAATACCATTCGTGAATTCTGAAGCTTGTCGGATTGTTTATCCACCGCGGTAAGGCCCTGCTGCTGGCTGTAATAAATCATGTATGTGGCTACTATTACCAGCGCTCCCACAACAGAGGCCACCAATAGCTCCGCCATTGTGAAACCGCTTTTATTGGAAATCAGTCGCCTCATTGAAATTATCTCGCAATCATGGTCTGAAGAGTTATCTGCTGTCCGCCCATATGGGTTACAATCACTTCAATGGTTTTTAAGGTATCGCCGGCGTTCGGCGTCACAAGCACCCGCCTTTTAAATGAGATATGATCTACTATCTCACCATAATCCTCCTCTTCAAACGCCACCTGAAGATAGTTATCGTTTCTCAGAGTTTCTATTTTCTCTTCACCCAGATTCGTCGCGGTGGTAAAGATTTCAGATAATCTCTGTTGAGCGGTGACAGCCACCAATACTGAAGCTGCGGACAGAAGGGCAATAGTCAAAAGAAAAGTGGCTATTACAGATTCAACCAGGGAATAACCTTCCTCATTTTTTCTCCAAGAAAGTTTCCGGATTTGTAATTTATTCATAGATCAACTCCTCCCATACTCCTGATTTAAAAGCCCACCGCGAAACCCTTCCCGTGCTTGAGATATCAATCGCGCGCTGTCTTTCTTCCGTCGCGTTTTCTCCTGGAGTTAAGTATATGGTCCCAAAATTTTTTGTAATGCCATTTGGTTTGAAGATCACTCTGATGGGGTCTGAGGTTGAACCCATAACAACGCCCAAAGTACATTCACCTCCTTCAAGGTCAACGCCGACAATATTTCCAAAATCGACATATGAATCGATGGAAGAAATAGAGACGCTTTTTATCAGATTGGAGATATCAACTCCGGCGCCATTTGTATCAAGATAGAAGCGATAAATGTTTTCAACCAGGTCAAAGGTGACGATTAGATCACAATTGTTTTTTATCGCCTGGGATTTCGCTTCCAGCATATCCCTCATAACAACATTCATGACCGTGTTTACTTTGGCGGTTTGTCTCCAACTGAGGGTGTAAGGCGTCGCGACGATGGACATGATTCCAATAATTGAAATCGCGACAATAAGCTCCATCAGTGAAAAGCCTTTTCTGTTTTTCAAATTGGAAATCATTTTACCTTCCTGGTTTTTTTATTCTCTTTTGTATGATATTCAAAATATATGCCAATAAAATACCGTATAAATACGCGATAAGTGTGTTGTAACTACGAATATGTAATTATAGCGCTATTTGCAAGCATTACAATTTGTAGCCTCTTTGCAAAAAGGTGCGTAGTCCACCCCATTTCAGGGAAAACTACATACCCATATATTCAAAGTATCGCTTTATTCCTGGTTTTTCTTTAGATAATGTTGGGCAAAAGTTCTGTCATGCTCTGAATTGACTTCATCAAGGAGGATTTTGGCGTGTTCCATAGCGCCGGGTTCATCACCAGCGTCTACAAGCATTTTGATTAGATGTTTTCTTGTAGTGTTGGCCTGCTTGTGCTTTGGAAATAGCTTTAAAAATTCAGTGAATGCTTTTATCGCTTCTTTATTATTACCTAGATTATAACGATATGTCGCGGCCATTAAAAGCAGTGATTTCGCAGAGTTCGGGCTTTTTGGATTCTTCTTCACAAATGATTTTAAATCTTCTGTTCCCGAGTAATCTCCTTTTGAAAGCTTGACTTTCGCCGCGTTAAACTCTTCTCTCTCTTCTTTAAATACATCACCAGTCGCCGAATCCACAGGAACAACAGGATCAACGCGTGCTTTTTCAATTAATTCGCTGGATGGTTCAGGTAGACTCATCGAATTGATATAAAAAAGAATTATTATAGCAATAGCAATTGTAGTCGCGATTATCAACTTCGTATTAATCCCTGTGGAATATTTTGTGATTTTTGTTTGCTGTCTGACCAAAGTTTTACGCATTTGGTCAAATTGCTTATCAGTCTCAACATATTTCTTATGGTTATCAGATTTTGCCATTACCTTTTGTGGGGTAGGAAGAAAATCTTTCACGGTTTTTCCACTTTTCTTTTTCTCCCCTTTATCCATATGCACTTCTATATCCTTCAAAAGGGCATCAATATCTTTTTCCTTTTCACCTTTTCCCATGATCTATTCCAACCTTACAAAGGGAGTTTTTTCCATTTGTCAAGATTATTAAAAAGCAAAAAACAGGCCAAACATATAAGTTGAAAAAAGGGGAAGGTAATCAGTATTAAAAAAAAGGATTTTTTCCAATTATATTAGGAGAAGATAGATCAAGGGCAGTATCCCTGGTATTGATTCAAAAGCTGTTTTGCCTGAATCAATTGCCCGTAGCTGTCAAGGTAATTATAGTAGGCGTTAAAAGCTTTACAGAAGCTTTCATCTCCAATCTTCTCAGGAGGTTTGCCATTGTTTCTGGCCAGGGCAAGCTTAAATGCCTTGCTCGACGCATACAGGCAGAGCTTCTTGAATTTCATAAAAGCTCTATCATTTTTGCCGCTGGCCGCCCCCGCTTCGTGACAAGCTTTTCCAAACATGAGCAGGGTGTCGATTCTTCCCTCCCAGTCGAACTTTACATTCAGAACGTATCGATCCAAAGATACAATAGTTTTGTAATCCTTCTTGAGATAGAGTTTGTAAATGTAGAGGAGCAGGTTTTTGCCATAAGCCAGTTTCAAATCTTTATAAAGAGCCTCATTTGGCTTTTCATACCTGTAAACTTCTCTGCCCCCGGTCTCCAGGTGAGTCTGTTCCACCGCGGCCATCAGTTTCAGCCCTCTATAGGCATGGCGAAAACCTTTATTATAATAGATTAATGCTCTTGAAACATCATTCATGTCAAACCGAACAGAAAGCTGGGATGCCGCCAGATGAAGATGAGCCATTGCTTTTTTCGACCTGACTTTTCTAATCGCTTCACTGTAATAATAGATGGAGGCTTTGAACTTATTGAACTTGCCCGGTGAACTGTCATAAAGTTCAGCGAGCCTGTCCGCTTTATATTTCATCATGCCAACAGCGATATTGTTATCGAAATAGGAATCTTCCATAAGCTCGGTCATCCAGAATTTCATTACGTCAAGATTATTTCGCCGTATTTCGTTCCCTTCATTAACAGGATCGATATTTACAAAGCGATCAGCCACCATTCTGACTTTAGCAGTGATAAATTGAAGTTGTTCTTTCCGGTCTCTGTTTTTGATTGCCCTGTCAACAAGGGCGTCAATATATCCCGGAGTCCCGGATGATGGATTTCCAATGGTCCAGATAATTATCTGATCAGAAACAAGGTCAGTAAATTTCTCTTCCTCATGTTGATAAATTATTGCTTTCCACATTTTATTGATGGCTTCTCTCTCAAACTGAAGCGTCATCTCGTTAGTGACTGTTTTGCCCCTCATGGACTTAATCATTCGCATTCCTTCATTAAATGACACTATGGGGTCAAAACCTCTGGCTTCTTTTGCTTCTTTGGCTGTTTTCTCCCGGCTTTTGGCTTTAAGTTTACTTTTTATGGTTTTCAGCTCTTTTATTTTTTCCGCCGCCTGTTTCGAAAAGGGCGAATCAGGAAAGGCGGCAATCAGACCCTTATATATATTTATGGCGCCATCTATATTTTTCTCTTTTAAAAGCTTTGTTCCTTTATCAAAAAGAATCTTGTCAGGCTTAGCCGCCGGTGGAGGAGTAGGGGGTGGTGTAGGCGCCGGCGTCGGTTCCGGTGTTGGTGCAGGTGTAGGCTCCGGCGTTGGTTCAGGTGTTGGTTCGGGAGTCGGTTCAGGTGTTGGTGCAGGTGTGGGCGTCGGTATGGGCGTCGGCGCTGGAACAGGAACAGGAACAGGAATATCCCCCGCAGGAGGTTCCCCAACAGTATCGGGACTATCAGGCCCGGGAAGTGCAGGCTCGGGAGTCGGCGCCGGTGTGGGCTCGGGAGTCGGCGCCGGTGTGGG
>CAYSHR010000183.1:0-7036 GCA_964430795.1 uncultured bacterium | reverse complement strand
ATGTCATTATGCTCCTGATAAACCCTGACAAGGAAATTCCAGAGGCCGTTGGCGCCAAACATATAAAGATCAAAGGGTGCCAGACCGCCGAACAACACTACAGCGTCAGAGTCGGCGTCGTGAATCGCCTCATGCCCTGCTTTTAACAAGTTTCCATAATGACCGGGATTTGGCCTGGGCTTCCAGAATCTTGAGGTGTTCTGTTCGTTCCAGATTTCATAAAGGTCAATTCTGTCAGCGAAATGTGCCGCCACTGTGCCTGTAAAGTCCGCCCAATCGGTTTGGGAAATCTCATCATGACTGCCGCCTGGCATAGCCCAGGAGACGCCATAATCAAGAAGGGCGTTAATCCCGATGCCGCCCGCGAGGCAAAGGTCCACCATGACATCATAGCCATCCATGGTCCAATTATCATCAGAGGCTTCAATCCGGCTCCACGAAAAGTCAGTGCGCAGCATTTTAACGCCGGCGCCGGAAAGATTCGCGATCTCAAAGTCCCTTGTCCAGCTTGGCTGGACGCTTTTGCTCATATGGCTTGATATGGCGAGAATGTCGTTGATCGATTTTCCGGCCGGAACCAGTCCATGGTAGGGATTTTCCGGTATGGCGTCATCGTCGTTGTCATCGTCGTTGTCATCGTCGTCAGATATTTCCAGGTCTTCGGCGTGACTTACGTCGTCATCGGCCAGGTCGTCATCCTGAATTGAGCCGCTGTCAACTTCATCGACATCTTCAATACAGCCAATAATGACCCAAATTAAAAAAGAGAAAAGTAACAAGAGAAAAACAGCCGGGAATTTATATCTATTAAAATTTCTCACGATTGCTCCAATAGATATAATAAGCAGTATCACGGTATTTTGAAAAAAAGCCAGAATTTTTTTATTCATATTACAACGTGGAAGATAATTTGACTCTGATGAAATAATTGGATACCAATAAGCTTTGGGAAAGGGCTTCTTATTGGCTAAAAAAAAAATATTTATAAAAACCTTTGGCTGCCAGATGAACGATTACGACACGGAGCGTTTGTATCGATTGGCAAGAACAGTAGGTTATCACAGGGCGCTCCGAGGTGAAGAAGCGGACCTTATAGTTGTAAACACCTGTTCTGTGAGAGAAAAGCCGGAACATAAAGCTGTTTCCGAGATCGGTTGGATGCATAAGCGGGCTCGTTCTTCCGAAAAGGTAAAGATCGTTCTTGCCGGTTGTGTAGCCCAGCAGATGGGTGAGAATTTCCTGAAGAAAAACCCCTTCCTGAGTGGCGTTCTTGGTACGGGCGCGGTAGGGCGTTTTGGAGAATTTATCAGGCGAATGGAAAAGGGCAAGCGCCCTGTTGATTGCCGCATTGATGCCGATTCCCTGATCGGAATGCCAAAGGAATGTCTTGAAATAGAAGGGCAAAGTGATATTTCCGCCTTTGTGTCAATCATGAGGGGATGTGACAACTATTGCTCATATTGCATTGTTCCTTACGTCAGAGGACCTGAGATAAGCAGGACGCCAAAAGAGATTCTGAATGAAATCCAACAATTGGCAAAGCAAGGCGTTAAAGAGGTTACCCTTCTTGGCCAAAATGTAAATTCATACGGAAATAAACTGGCGCCGAAAAAGGATTTCGTTGATCTTGCCGACCTTGTAGCGGCTATTGATAAAATCAAGCGGATACGTTTTACCACTAACCACCCAAAGGATTTATCTCCAAAACTTATCAAAGCTTTTACCAGAGAGAAAAAACTGGCCGGGCATATTCACCTGGCTGTTCAATCCGGATCGGATAAAATCTTAAAACGAATGAATCGAAAATATTCAGTCGGCCAATATATTGAGATGGTTGACGCCCTTCGACAAGCCCGCCCCGGAATTGCCGTAACATCGGACATTATAGTCGGTTTCTGCGGGGAAACAGATGATGATTTTGATCTCTCCCTTGAGCTGTTAAGAAATATCCGGTTTGATAATCTCTTTTCCTTTATGTATTCCCCACGTCCTGGAACAACTGCCGAGAAATTTTCTGATGACGTTCCTCTGAATATAAAAAAGAAGCGGCTGGATATTCTTCAGACCTTGCAGAAGGAGATTACTCTAAAGAAGAATCGGGCTCTTGTTGGAAAAACCATGGAAGTTCTTGTGACAGGGAATTCCAGAGGCGGCCCGGATCGTAGAGAAGGGCGCGCTGATTGTTTCCGAGTAGTTCATTTTGACGGACCTGGAGTCAACCCTGGAGATATGGTGGCCATAAAGATTTTGGAGGGGCATCAGAATGCCCTTGTAGCCCGGTATGTAAACAAGATAGAATAAAAAAATAACTAAAAGGAATTTCAGTTATGCTTATTGAAATGTTCGTCTCGACATTGGCCATAGACCATTTCGCCAAAAGCCCGGTTGTTATCCTCAAAGATAAAAAAGAGAAGAATACACTGCCTATCTGGATAGGCGTTCTTGAGGCCGGCGCCATAGCCATGGTCCTGGAGGGTGTCGAGTTTTCAAGACCCATGACCCATGATCTTATGAAAAATGTTTTTGACGCTATTGGCGCGAAAGTGGAGCGGATAGTTATTAACGACCTTATGGATAACACTTACTATGCCAGAATTCATATCCGTATGGGTGATACGGTTCATGAGATCGACGCCCGCCCTTCCGATTCCATGGCTTTAGCTTTGAGGGTAAAAGCGAAAATTATGGTCAATGAGCAGGTGTTGGAAAAGAGCAAGTCAATCAAGGTCAAAGATGATGTCGATCTTAGTGATGAACAGAAGATGAAGGAATTTCTGGAAAACCTCGACCCGGACAGCTTTAAGTACAAGATGTAGTTTTATTTACTTCGCTTTTGATGGCTTACCAATATTCTGCTAAAGGAAAATTTATGATCGATCTTCACACTCACACCTTTTTTTCCGACGGCGTACTTACTCCTTCAGAGCTCTTAAGAAGAGCCCAGGTTAAGGGCTATGCAGCCCTTGCCATTACAGATCATGTGGATGGCGCCAATCTTGAGCATGTTGTGGTGAATATAAAAAGGGCATGCGACCAGTGGAATGAACAGAAAGAGGCGATTTTGGCCATACCCGGCGTGGAGCTTACACATATGCCTCCTCAAGCAATTGACAACGCCGTTAGAATGGCAAGAGAGTTTGGCGCGAAGATCGTTGTGGCTCATGGCGAGACTATTGTGGAGCCTGTGGCGCCCCATACAAACCTGGCGGCTATAGAAGCCAAAGTGGATATCCTGGCTCATCCGGGTCTTATCTCCGGGGAACTTGCAAAGCTCGCGGCAAAAAGAGATGTTTGCCTGGAGATTACTACCAGAAAAGGGCACAGCCTCACTAATGGGCATGTGGCAAAGGTAGCCCAATACGCAGGCGCCAAGCTAGTAATAAATAATGACGCCCACCAGCCTGATGATCTTGTAGAAGAAAAAATCGTGAGAGAAGCAGCCCTGGGATGCAACCTTATTATAGAGCAGTACGACCAGATGCAAAAAAACGCTCAGAGGTTGATTGAGAACCTGTAACTGCCTGAAGATGTGAAAAAATCCATTTTCCTCATTGTGATTTTCCTATGAAAATGTTATAGAATCTTCGCGACTGAAAAAGCCGGGGATGGGCTTTTTCATCATTCAGTTGGATTATTACGAGGTTTTTGATGGCTTTAGCGAGTCAACGGATGATTATGAACGGAAAGCGAATTGATTTTGCCCTGCGCCGTATGGCCCAGGAGATTATTGAAAATAACTCCGGGGTTGAGAATCTGGCCCTGGTGGGTATTGCCGATGGTGGAATTCCCATTACTAACCGTATTCGCCAATACCTTATCGGGCAGTCAAAAAACAGCATCGATATGGGTATGATTGACATTACTCTTTACCGGGATGACCTTACCATCAATGATCAGCCTGAGTTAAAAGAGACGAAAATCGATTTTGACATCGCGGGGATGACCATTGTTCTGGTGGATGACGTTTTATTTACAGGGCGTACAGTCCGCGCGGCCATTACAGCTTTGCTGGAATACGGGCGTCCAAGCCGAATCCAACTGGCTGTTCTGATGGATAGAGGGCGGCGAGAGCTTCCAATCCAGGCCGATTTTGTCGGGCTGAAAATGGATACGAAGAAAGAACAGCAGGTGGATGTTCGGGTTTTGGATCAGGCTGACCTGAAGAAAGACAAGGTTCTCCTTATAACCTTTTCCGAAAAGGAGGAGGATTAGATGGGGCGGCTTAATCGCAAAGACATTCTGGGTCTTGAAGACCTCTCGGTGGAAGAGATAAATCTCATTCTTGATACTGCCGATTCCTTTAAGGAACTCAACTCCAGGGAGAAGAAAAAGGCGCCGAGCCTAATGGGCAAGACTGTAGTGAATCTCTTTTACGAACCCTCGACCAGAACCAGAACAAGCTTTGAGATAGCCGCGAAAAGGCTCTCTGCCGATATCGTGAACTTTACCGCCTCCGGGAGTTCGGTAGGTAAAGGGGAGACCCTTATTGATACGGTTCGCAACATAGAGGCGATGCAGCCTGACATTATTGTGGTCCGGCATGGATCGGCGGGCACCCCCCTTTTGCTTTCAAAATTGGTCAAGGCATCCATCATCAATGCCGGCGACGGCGCTCATGAGCATCCGAGCCAGGCTCTGCTTGACATGCTTATGATCAGGGATGAGAAAGGCGGGATAAAGGGACTGAAAGTGGCCATAATCGGTGATATTTCCCATTCCCGGGTGGCCAGGTCCAATGTATACGGCCTTACCCACATGGGCGCTGATGTTTGGCTTTGCGGTCCACCGACAATGATGCCTTTAGCAATAAGCAGACTCGGGGTTAATGTAACTCACAAGATTGAACAGGCAATAGAGGGCGCCGATGTAATCATGATGCTCCGCATTCAACTGGAACGCCACAAGCAGTCTTTACTTCCCAGTTCCCGGGAATACATGCGCTTTTTCGGGCTGACTCCCCAGAGGATGAAGCTTACGAAAAAGGATTCCATTATCATGCACCCAGGTCCGATGAACAGGGGAGTTGAGATTACAAGTGAAGTGGCCGACTCGCCGGCCTCGGTGATTCTCTCCCAGGTGACAAACGGGGTGGCTGTTCGAATGGCTCTCCTGTTCCTTCTGGCCGGAGGTGGTGAATAATGAAAACCATTATCAGAAATGGAAAGGTTATTGACCCGGCAAACAAAATTAACGGCATGTACAACCTGGTCCTTGACGGAAAGGAGATTAGCAAGGTTGTAAAAGCAAAAAACCCGATCAGGAGCAAAAAGTCTGAAAAGATAAAGGAAATCGATGCTTCAGGCCTTATCGTAGCTCCCGGATTTATTGACATCCACGTTCATCTTCGCGAGCCTGGATTCGAGCAGAAAGAGACTATTTTTACAGGAACCAGAGCCGCGGTTCATGGTGGCTTTACCGCCATAGCCTGCATGCCCAACACTGACCCTGTAAACGACAAGGAATCAGTAACCGGATACATTCTGGCCAAGGCAAAAGAGCAGGGTTTATGCAAGGTCTATCCAATCGGGACAGTAACAAAAGGGCAGAAGGGAGAATCCCTGTCTGAAATGGGCAAACTTCTTGATGCCGGCGCTGTCGCCTTTTCCGATGATGGCCGGTGCATACAGAGTTCCGAAGTGGCCATGCACGCTTTTCAGTACGCGAAGATGTTTGACGCCTCTGTTATTGTTCACGCCGAGGATATGGAACTTGCGAAAAACGGCGCCATGAACTCAGGTTTTACCGCCATCAAGCTAGGCCTTGCCGGAAGACCCGCCGCCGCTGAGGAGATTATGGTGGCCCGAGACTTGGTTCTCGCTCAGAAGAGCGACGCCAGGTTGCATGTGGCTCATGTATCAACCGCCGGCGCCCTTGCTATGATAAAATTGGCCAAGGAGGGTGGAGTAAGGGTAACGTGCGAGGCGACTCCCCATCATTTTACTTTGACCGAAGAGGATGTCGGTGAATATAACACCAATTTCAAGATGGCGCCTCCTTTGCGCACTATCAATGACAGAGACGCCCTGGTCAAAGGACTGAAAGACGGTACTGTGGATTGCATTGCCACCGATCACGCTCCACATGAGCACCTTATGAAAGATTGCGAATTTGATAAAGCGGCCAACGGGATCATCGGCCTTGAAACCGCTTTACCTCTGACCCTGGCTCTTGTCAGGGCAAAGAAAATTTCCATGAGAAGGGCTATTGAGCTTTTAACGGCTGGACCGGCAAGGGTTCTTGCCATTCCCGGAGGCGCTTTGTCCGAGGGCGCCGCGGCGGATGTGACCATTTTTGATCCAAAACAGAGATGGAAATACACCCAGGACATGATCCGGTCCCGCTCACGAAATACTCCCTGGATTGACCAGGAAATGTACGGAAAGGTCAAATATACCGTGGTAAACGGTAAAGTTGTTTTCAGGGGGTAGTTTTTTGTCTATTGATAGATACTTGGAGACTATTATCCACTTCGCCAATACAGGAAAATACGCCAGGGAATTGCTGGAGGCCAGAGAAGGATATTTTGAATCCCTGGGAGTGGTTTCTGAAGAAGAGGATAAATACGAGGAGAAACTACGAAGTTTTCTCGACTGGTATCTTTTTGATCGCCCTTTATCAGACATGGGGATAGCCCCGGTTGACGCTTTTTACGACAAATTTCATCGGACATTTAACAAAAAGGACGAAGTCATTTACGACGGACTTCGCAGCACATTTATCTCTCTTTTTATTGTGAAAAAGAGTGACGATGAAGGTGTATGGATCAAGGACCTTATTACAAAACGAAAATATTTTGTCGAGGATGAAGTGCCCAAAGGTTTCTTCAAGGATGAAATATTTCAAGTCCGATTGATCCCCTTTCATGGTGGTTTCAGGTTTGGCGATTCTTTTATTTTTCACCCGCTGGCAGCAAATAAAATTATTTTCAAGTGGGTAAAAAAGCTCGATAGAGAGAACGCCGATATGGTTAGCGCTTTTTTGGACGGCCTTGTAAAGCGTCGCTTAAAAGCCGAAAGATACCGCCACATCGATGTCA
>CAYSHR010000182.1:6347-7066 GCA_964430795.1 uncultured bacterium | reverse complement strand
GGACCAGGGGAATTTTCTCAATAATTCTCTCCCCCAGGCCCACAAGTTTTCGGCCGATAATATTTCTGGCTAGAAAGCCGGCCACTAAAACAAAAGTCAAGGTGATTGCCATCCCCAGTCCAGGAATGTCTTGCAGTGAGTATCTCTCCAAAACGTCGTTGGGAATCAGCTTAAAATATCCTGAGGCCATCCTGTCCGCCGCCCTGATCAGCGCGCGAAGAGCCCAATAGGTTATTCCAACAGGAACCGTCACTATCAGGCCTGTAAGAAAATATCCTCTAAGGCGGGCCGACAATTGTCTTTTTTTTGATTTTTTAAATCTTACCGGTTTTTGGGGAACAATATCTTTCTTCTTTTTTCCAAACATATAAATCCACCTGTAAAAGAGTCAATTACGGAAAAATTAGAAATAACTTAGTAGCAAGGATAATAACCAAACCATCTGTACATGACAAAGGAAAAGAAAAATAAAATCAAACTTTTTAAACGGGAACGGAAATAATTGTGATGGGTACCATTGGGTTGACGAAAATGACGAGGACCTTCGCCTGAGCAAGTTGGCAGGAGTATGGACCGTTGATCCTGGATACGAGGATCATCCCCTTGTGGAGGTAACGTGGTACGGTGCGAAAAGGTTTTGCCAGTGGATTGGCGGACGTTTGCCCACTGAAGCGGAATGGGAAAAGGCTGCCAAAGGCGCCGAGGAACATTACATCTAC
>CAYSHR010000182.1:0-6337 GCA_964430795.1 uncultured bacterium | reverse complement strand
AATTCCACAGATCCATACGATAACGGCACTACTCCTGTTGGTTATTACGATGGTACCATGCAGGGCTCTTACCAGACAAGTGACGGCCGAAGCCCTTATGGTTTGCATGACATGGCTGGGAATGGGTGAATGACTGGTATCTCTCAGACAACTATTTCACCAGTCCCTCCATCGACCCTCCGGGACCGGCGAGCCGCCGGTCAGGCGGGAAACAGCCTGTGTTTTGTTGTGTACCTGACCCCTTTTAGTACCACTTGCCTGCCCTTTTTATTAATTGTGTTTACAATTATCGGACCTTGTAGGTTAGCGGTCATTTCGGTAATCTCGCCCTTAATTGACAAGATCACCATTATCTGCAGATCCTTTACTTCATCGACATCGAGGTTGGATAATTCCTCTCTTTTGATCTTGATATCATAATCGGGAAAGAAGGATTGGGGGTCAGTCACTACAAAAGCCACTTCCCCTTCTTCTACGGACTGTAGCCATTTGAAAGGACTATCCTTTTCATGATCGAGAAGGATATATCGATTGCTGTTTGGAAAACCGAGAACACCCGCCGGCATATGTAAAAGCTTATCCTCTTCAACCTCGATTTTGCCGAATCTTGAGCTAACTATCGAAATAATCGCCAATTGAATTATCTCCCTGTTTTTCCAACTATATGTTTTTTTACAGCACCCATCGCCGCGTTGAGATTGTCTTTGGTCGTTTTTGACGCCTCATAATTTTCATCTTGAATTCTTATATAGATTTCTTCCCTGTGCACCGCCACCGATGGAGGGGCCTTAATCCCGATTTTCACCTGATTTCCTCGAATTTCCTGAACAAATATCTTTATCTCATCACCTATGGTGATAGTCTCCCCCGGCTTCCTTGTTAAAACTAGCATTTCGGCTCCCTCCGAAAGTGAGATAATGGGGCGAGTATAGGTTCATTACCTGAGAAAGTCCAGAAAAGATTGGTTCAAAACCTTGCTGGAAACCTGCATTGTCGCTTCATAAATCAGCTCTGTTTTCGCGAAATCTATGGTGGCCTCAGTAAGATCAACATCCACAATATCGGAGATTATGACGTCAAAAGCGCCTATCAGTTCCTCGTTGGTGAATTGGGCGGCTTCCAACCTGTTGGACTTGGCGCCGATATCCGCTGTCTTGGCAATTATTTGATCCAGAGCATCTCGGACAATGGGTAATTGAGTGGACATGGCGTCCTGATCACCCGCGGCCACAGCCACTCTCATATCTTCAATGGCCGCGAATATATCCACAGGGTTTTTAAATACTTCATCTCCATCAAAGTTTATTTCAACATAGGTGTTGTCATTGATCTCAACCTCAATGGAGTCTCCAATTCCACCGGAATAGACTCCGCTATCATCAAAGGGCGCGGTAGTCGTCTCATACCCGGCAAATACATAGCGATTGCCGATTTTAGTATTAGACGCTCTTACCAACTCGTCAAAGATGTTCTCAATCTCCTGAGCCGCGGCTTCATATTCTCCAGGTCCAAGCTCCGGCGAATTAACATCGACGCCGAGCTCAATTACTCTCTCCAGTGATTCGGTCACAGAGCTAAGGGCGATCTCGGTCTGGTCGATAAACTGCCTGGCCTGCTCAATATTTCTATTATATTGTTCAAAGGCATCAATTCTTTTTTGAAGTTCCAGAGCCCGGGCCGCGCCGATGGGGTCATCGCTGGGGCGGTTTATCTTTCTTTGAGTAATGAGCACTTCCTGGGCAGCCAAGTATTGTTCACGATTTTTATTTACATTATTATTGGCGTTGGCATACATCATGTTGGTTGAAATTCTCATTTTCCCGGCCTCCTTCTAGTAAATCTTTTCCTTAGGCTCTAACGGTTATTGTAAGGACAAAAGGGTATCTATCATTTCGCTTACCGTATTGAAAAGCCTGGCAGAGGCTTCATACCCCTCTTGAAACATCATCAAACTGGCCATCTCTTCCTCAAGAGTTACACCGGCAATGCTCTCCCTGGCGTTTTTTACCTGATTGGTAACCACTTGCTGACTGTCATAACTTCCCTGAATTCTTGAGCTTTCAGAACCAACTCCTGAAACGATGGAGGAAAACTCATCCTGAAAAGTCCAGGCGCCTCCGTTAAAAAAACCGCCATCAGCTACATCAGCAAGAAGTAAAGCGTTTCTGTTATCACCAGGAGATGTGGTCTCACCTGCGGATATGTTATTCACGTCGTCAAGAATCACCTGCTCAATCTGGATTCTTCCAGCCGCGCCTGCCACCTGGCCACCCAGATCTACAAAAAAATCGACGTTTGTATTGCCGTTGAGGTTGTATCCCTGTCTATGAACGGAGTTAAACTCCTCAACCATGGTGTATGCCATATTATCAATCCGGTCACGGAGGTCCCTTACCAGCTCATCTCGTACTTGAAGACTGCCTTTGAGTTTTCCCCCTTGAATCTGATTGGTTATGTTAACTTGATTTCCGTGGATATTTTCAAAAACAATGTTGGAATAGTTATAATTTGCCGGGTTGAATTGAGAAATCAGAGTTCCCGAGGTATTTCCTTCAACAAGAGGCATGCCATTTCCAACAACGATGTTCATCATTCCGTTGCCATCCTCAAAGGAATTGAAGTCTACCAGTTCAGCAAGCTGCACCATCAACTCACCGCGCTGATCCCTGAAATCATTGGCGCTTCCACCAGTTCCCTCTATGCTGGCGATCCTCTGGTTAAAATTCGCTATGCCGGCGGCCAATTGATTGATTTCAGTCATTATATATTTTATTTCATCATCTGTGGCGTCAGCGATCTCAGAGAGTCGGTTATTCATCATATGGAAATTGGTGACCATGGTTTTCGCCTCACCTAAAGCCGCGGTACGCTCAGGCAAACCTTCAGGAGCCGAAGCCAGATCTCCAAGAGAGTTGAAAAAATCATTCAGCGCGAAGGAAAGTCCCTCTTCCATGCTTTCGTTAAAAATTTCATCCAATGTATAGCAATTCCGGGACATGGCCTCAAGACCACCCAGGATGGAGCTGTTCTGATAAATCTGAAATTGAAGGAACTTGTCCTCATTCCGTCTCACTTCGTTGACATCACACCCCTGCCCTATATATAAACCTCTAACATTTACCGGAGAATTTGGGGAATACATCAATTCCTGGCGGGAATAGCCCGGTGTATTTACATTGGCAATATTGTTCCCCACAATCTCAATGGCTGTCTGATTGTTGTAAAGAGAATTGGTTGCAACGTTCATTATTCCCTGGATTCCAAAAGACATATTATAACCTCCCTACTGATCCGGTGGGTGAGTTTGATTCGAGGTGGCTTCCTTTTGAAGTGTATGTTAATTGAGGATTAACTGTTTCGCCTATTACAGATGCCAATCCCTGCACTACTTTCATGCCATTTAGAAGGAGTATTTTGTTTGACTCCTGGAGGGCCCTTACCTTCTTTGAACTGGCGAAAATCTCTTCTTGAAGAGTGCGAAGTTTTTCATTCCATGGTTTTTTCGCATGATCCGCGATATATGAGAGAGTGGCTTTTTCAGGATCAATCTGTAGAATTTTGGCCAGTTTTTCAGTAAACAACACCCTTGACTGCTCAAGAACATTCATCTGAATTGTGAGGTTTTCCACCGCGCTGTTATGACGATCCAGTCCCTGCCGGTCAAAACTCGCCAGGCACTCCTTTTCGCCCTTGAGCAAACCGGTCAGTTTGTTTAAAATAATATGTTCTTGTTCAAGAATCTCAACCAGGTTTCTTAGATTCGCGTACAAACCGATCTCCTTCCGTAATATTTATCAATTAATCGAAAAGAATCGGTCAGTGGGATGTTTCAGGCGGTAATATGGACGATATCTACATATCGAACAGGGACATCATCAACACATCGGTGATGAGTTTCTCAGCCACTTCCTCAGAGTCTCTGCCATATGTTCCCGCTTCTATCTGGGCTCTGATCTCGTTTACTTTTTCCGTGCGAACATCCGGCACTTTCTGTAATTCAGAATGAATTTGGGCCATCAGTTCAGCTTCTGAGGAAAAATTTACTACAGAAGAGGCTGACTGCTTGTTCTTTTGACTTGGATCATCGGCTTTAACAGAATTATTCTCGTTCTGTTTGTTGCTGACATTTACCACTGTGCTGTTTGGATCAACTTTCATCTCTTGGCTCCTATCGAGGGCTTTTTTTCCCGTCATCTATTAATTTGTTTCGTCAAAAACAAAAAAAGACTTTAGTAAAAAGGTAAAAAATTTTCCACTCCAGAAGCACAGTCGTCAAAATTGCGTCACATGCGCCTTAACTGATTGATTCTTTTCGATTTTCAAAGATGCCAAAAAGTGTCTTAATATTGACTAAAAGAGCTTCTTTTTGTCCTAGGCAAAATTAGAGAAGACTTTGCCCTTAATGGAACCTGTTGAATTGTATTTTTCATAGCCTTCATTATCTCCATTGGACTCAAGGGATTTCTCCTTAATCGTACTGTTTTCCTCTATTTCCGGCTCATTATTATTCAGTTTGGCGCCAAGGTAATGGTGAATGATCCTGGAAAGTCCCATATCCTTTCTTCCGGCCATAAGACCGGCGACCTCGGAATCAAACATATCCTTGTATATTCTAGATCCGTTATCACTTCCGATAAGGCCGCTGTCCATAGTGGTTTTTCTCATGGTTTTGAGCATCATATTAATGAATATCTCCTCAAAGCCCGTCGCCACTTTCCACAGGGCATTATCACCATTGTCTCCATTTCCTTTTAAATGCCCTCTCGCCCTTTCCCCAAGAGATTCGGCTTTTGCGGCATTGGCCGAGTCATTTGAGGCTGAACTTAAATCTACCGGCGCGATAAATGACATATTCTCTCTCCTACTGAATTACCAATTCGGCCTGCAAAGCGCCCGAGGCTTTTATTGATTGTAAAATCGCCACCAGGTCTCTTGGCGACACACCCATGGCATTGAGTGATTTAACCAGATCGGCTATGCTTGTACCGCCATCCACAACGTTCATCTCACCATTGTCTTCTGTTACGCTTATATTTGACTGGTTAGCCACAACAGTCCGCCCTTTTGATAATGGACCGGGCTGGCTTATAATGGGTGTTGTCTGAACATTGATATGAAGGTTCCCGTGGCTTATTGCCACAGTGCTTATCCTGACGTTATGCCCCATGACTATGGTTCCTGTGCGCTCGTTGATAACCACCTTGGCAAAGGCGTCTGTAAGAACCTCGATGCCCTCGATCCTGGCCATTAATGAAACCAGGTTGCTCTTATAGGCATCAGGTATGGCGACCTTAATGGTTCTTGAATCAATTGCTCTTGCGGAGTCAGACCCAAGATTTTGATTAACGGCGCCGGCTACTCTGGCCGCTGTGGAGAAATCGGCATTAAGAAGAGACAGCTCCAACTCCGGCAATTCGTTAAAAGCAAAGGGCACCTCTCTTTCCACTATGGCACCGGATGGAATACTTCCAACAGTCACATGATTTTTTCCCACAGTTGTGCCTGAGGCTTCGGCTGTGAAACCACCTGTTGAGACAGCGCCCTGGGCTACCGCGTAGATTTTACCGTCAGCTCCTTTCATAGGAGTAAGAAGCAGTGTGCCCCCCTGGAGACTTTTAGCGTCGCCGATAGATGAGACAAGAACATCAAGCCTGTTTCCCTGCCTGGCAAAGGGCGGAAGTTCGGATGTTAACATTACCGCCGCGGCGTTCCCTGTTTTAATCGCTTTTGGATCAACAGTGATTCCCATATTCTCAAGCATGTTGACTATGGTTGTTCTGGTAAATTCAGAGGAGTTGCCGTCACCGGTTTTCGCCAGACCGATTACAAGGCCGTAACCGATAAGCTGATTTGTACGGACTCCCTTGATATCCACGATGTCTTTTAACCGGGAGGCGGCAACTGGAGAAGCGACGGCAATCCCCATGATTATGATTCCAACAAGTAATCTAATTTTGAACATTTTCATCTCTCTCCCCAATTAAAACGGCCAGACTTTATCCATGCCGCGACCAAGCCAACCGGGCTTTTGTTTGTCAGCTACGGTTCCTCTTCCCAGATATTCAATTTTCGCGTCCGCCACCATGGTTGAAAGAATAGTATTATCCGCGGCAATATCTCTGGGGCGGATGATGCCTGACATGGTAATGATCTCCTGTTCACCATTTACAGTGACCACCCTTTTTCCCTTTATAACGAGGTTGCCGTTTGGCAGAACATCCACAACCTGAGCGCTGATTGTCGCCACCAGTTTTCCGCTCCTTGTTGTTTCGCCCTTGCCGTCATATCCATTATTGAATTTCGCGCCCACCAGGTTTTCAAGATTCATATCCGGGTT
>CAYSHR010000181.1:0-7090 GCA_964430795.1 uncultured bacterium | reverse complement strand
AATTCCTTATAGCAGCAAAGTACCGTAAAATAGGGAACCCGCGACCACAACGAACGCTCCCCCTGTTGGAATGGGCCAGAAGCCGGAAATAATCAATCCCAATACAGTGCTCACCGTTGAAAAAATAACGCTGATCCAGAAAAATTGCCGCAGGTTCGCCGCGATATTTTGGGCGCCGGCCGCCGGGACAACCGCCAGCACCAGAACAAGGAGCGCGCCGATTAACTTGAGACTTGAGACAATCACCATGGTGATGACGGCGATAAAGAGATATTCCAGGATAACCGGATTGATCCCCCTTGCTTTGGCCATAATCGGGTTGAAACTGACCAGCATTGTGCGGTTGAATATTCGTAAGACAATAACCGAGGCAATAATGGCGGTGATGGCCAGAAGGAGGATGTCCTGGTCGTTTAAAGCTATCAGGCTGCCGAATAAAATGGCCTCCACCTGGTGGATATTGAACTGCTTTGTCACCACAACCAAAAGGATGATTCCCAAGCCGAGAATCTGAGCCAGCACCACCCCTATAACTGTATCATTGGAAACCCGAGCCCGGTTTTTTACCCAGGTCATTAGAAGGGCGATAAAAAGACAGAATCCATATAGACCGGCGTAGGTTCCATCAAGGGGTTCGCCGAAAAGCAACCCGAGAGCCACTCCCGTCAACGAAGCGTGGCCTACGGTTTGAGTAAAAAATGAGAGCTTTTTGGCGACCACCACCATTCCCATGCCGCCAAGGACCGGCCCTATAATCAACGCGGCGATAAGTCCCCGAACCATAAAGGAGTGTTCGAACATGACCGGTAGAATACCATCTTTGGCAAGGTTGCCCATTATTTGATATACCTGTTCCATTACTGGGCTCTCTCCTCATTTACAGCAGAGGCGTCAAAAATACGAGCCAGATGATCCGAGTCCCTCAGCTTTGCCGGGTCGCCGTTAAAAGTGATTTTCCTGTTAAGCCCCGTGGCCACATCGGCCATGCGAATAATCATTGAGATATCGTGAGTCACCATCAGTACGGTCAGTTGATGCTCGTCCCGCAGTGATGTAAGCATCTTTTCAAACATCCGCGCGCCATATTCATCAACACTGCTGGAGGGTTCATCAAGGAGAAGGAATTGGGGCAGGGGTGTTAAGGCCTGAGCTAAAAGCACCCTGCGCAATTCACCACCGGAAAGTCCGCCTATCTTGCGATTCATCAAATGATCACACCCTGTTTTAGACAAAGCGCCACGAATTTCTTCTCGCTTTTTCCCGCCCGCGCCGATAAAAGCCGGCTTTTTATCAAGCATCAGCAGGAAAAAATCACCCACGGTGATGGGGAGGGATCGGTCAAAGTCAAGAAGTTGAGGAACGTATCCTATGTGTTGATTGTTTCCAATTCGCAACCTTATGGCGCCTTTGTGAGGCATGCCGCCCATAATGCTTCGTATCAGAGTGGTCTTCCCGGCGCCATTGGGTCCAACAAGGGCGTGAATGCTCCCTGGCGCCACATCAAGACTGACCCTGTCAAGAATCATCTCGTTGCCCAACTGAACCGAAACATCCCTGATTTCCAGTAGAGGCGGATTATCAATATCCCGGTTTTCCATGGTCATTTTACTTTACTCATTTCCCATCAGTAAGCGCTTTGGTAATGGCGTCGAGGTTTTCCCGCGTTTTTTCCTCAAATAATTCTGTTTTGTAAGGACCTACCGATATGTGACTCAGTTGATAAACGCGACATCCGGTCTCTTTTAGAATGATGTTTACGAATTTCCTGCTGTAATCCATCTCCACAAAAAGGATATTGACCCCTGCCTTTTTAATGGCATTGATAGTATCCTGTAATTGACGAGGGTTGGGATTTATACCATGCCTGGGCTGAATTACCGCCTCGATTTTGAGACCCAACTCACCCATTAGATAAGCGTAACCATCGTGAACTGTTGCTATGCGCAACCCTGAAGCATCAACGGCGTTGATTTTCTCTATTGCAAAACCCAACATCCGTCTTAACCTCTTTGAATAAGAACGGGCGTTTTCGCGATAAAAATCCGAGTTGCCCGGGTCCAGTTTTCCCAGCTCATTCGCGATAGTGTATATCTGAGTTATGGTGGATGTAATGGAAATAAAAGTGTGACTGTTATACGCGACCTTGCTTTTTCCAGTTGGTTTCTCTTTTTCCCACTTATATGTTTTTGTGAAAATCGGAATCAGAGGCAGCCCTTTGTGGGGGTCGATTTTCCTTATATCTTCTCGCCCCGCCGCCTTTAACATGGGCTTGATGAATTCATCGTGGCCAAGGCCGTTAATAACGATGACGCTAAGTGATTGAAGCTTTTTCAGGTCTTCGGGCCGGGGTAGATAAGAATGGGGGTCGGCGTCAAATGGAATAATGGAAGTCACTGGTGCTCTTTCGTTCACAATATTTTTTACCCATGAATAATAAGGATGAAGGGTGACGCCGATATTGAGCTTTTCAGCCTCTGCCTGGCTTGATCCTGACCACAGAAGAAGAAAGGCGGCGAGGAAAATAATTGTCAACCTCTTTTTCATTTTACGCTCCGGGTATCTTTAGTGGTCGCGCTTTTTTGTTTTACCAATGATTTGTCTGATCTTTGATCCGCGGGTTTTTGCAGCGAGGGATCGTTTTCTCGAACCACCCAAAACCACCCGCCTTCAGCCAGCCGCTCACCTGGATAATACCGGCCTGCCTCCGGATAAATCCAGACCTGAGCGGCCACCCGCCGATTCGGGTCGTAGTCGGTTCCAGGATGGGGATTTGGATGGTAGTCGGTATGAAGATCGATTAATCGCAACAGGAAAGTGATTTTCTCACCGCTGCTTTGATTTTGACCAATGTAATCAATCCAGGTGCCGCCGTCAAAGCCTTCCCACAGGGCGCCCCTGGCGTTTTTTGGAAGAAACTTTTCGTCGAAAGGAGGAATGTTTTCCATCTCAAGAAGTTCCGCCTCGGGCCATTGCCCTTCTTCATCCCTAAGGTAAACGATCTCCTCTACACTGGAGATTAGTGATTGATAGATAAGGGGTTGGGTCTTTGTGAGGATTTTGTCCAGGCGCTGATAAGGGCGAAGATAAAGGTTCTGCTGTTCACTGGACACAGCCCAAAAGCGTAATGACATCAAAGCGAAAATCACAGCGAAAACAAGAAGCAGACCTATGGTTTCACCCTTTCCCTTTGCCGGAGGGACAAGGGTAGAGTGAATATCTTCTTTTTTGGCAAGTTTTTTCATCTTTACGGCCATGTGAATTTCACTCTAAAAATAAGAAGCCTGCTTGGGTGTGAATGCCGGTTCAATGATCCACTTCAAGTTGAACAGATATTCTTTGTCAATCCAGATGGACTGATAGATGGGCATTTTCTCAGAGCCGGCTATAAAGAGCTTTTCCAGTTTCAGCAAATTTAAGTATCGGGCGATTTCACGAAAGAACTGAAAATCGACCTGAGAGTTTTCTCTTCCCAAGGTTTCAGGGCCATAATCATAAACTATCTGGTGGGCAGCGAAGTAGAGTCTTTTTGAAAGCTCAATCTTGTCCATATATCGCTTTGGGAGAATCTTAAGTTTGTCAACTTCATCAGCCATGGCGTAAGAGAGCATCATCTGTGAAAGCCGTGACTTTTTGATGCTGTTCCAGTGAACATCATTTTTTATTGAGCCATGAACAGCCAGAAATTGCCCCATGGTAATCTTATGATTATTTACCTTTGCTATAGCTGTCTCAGGTGGAACATTCAGGGATTCCATCTTTAAAAAAAGGCGGTCATTGGAAGTCTTTTTTATCAAATCCCGGCGGTAACTAATCCAACGCTTTCGCAGATTCTTTCGTTTCGCGGGACCAATCTTGTCAGGATCTTTGTAATGATTTTCGATTTTTTGTCTCTCGGCGGCAGGCAAGGATGATACGAATTTTCTCAAACCGTCTCTGGTGGGCGTCATATCTCCCAGCAATATCAACTCTTCCATGAAATCGGCTTTGACGTGCATCTGGAAACATTCCAGCACCGCCTGAATGGCAGGGTCTTTGTCATAACCATTTTTCCGGGCTTTCTCAAAGAAATATAGTAATCGCGGGAAGAGTTGGGCCTGCTTTTCCATCCAATCATTGATTCGCGTATCCCGCCCCCCCCAATTCGGACCCATTTACCCCAGACATTGGATAAGAACATTTATATAGCTGGGGTTATTGCGGGGGATTACCTCAAAAAACCAAAAATGAAGCAGGAAGTCTCTTTGGAGAAGGTCGGCTTTCATCTGGAAGGCGCCGATATTTCGAATATAGCTGAAAAATTCCCGGCGAGTTGCTTTGACATTGCCCATGGTAAGGGCAACTTTTTCTCCTGATCTAATCTCCTTTGGCACTATTTTGAACTGAAGCTCCGGCTTGCCATGTCCGCCGTGAGCCCAGGTCATTTCATTTAGAAATAGAATTACCGCCGACAAAACCAAGATGAAAATAACTAGCGTTGAAGACTTCTTTTTAAATGCTGATGATATTTTCAAAGTCATCTTTTCCCAAAAAACCATTTTTTGTCCTTTATATTTTCGATTAGAGGGGATTTTCAGCCAAAAAGCAATTTTACTTCCAACGAAACCCGGTTTTGTTTCCTCGTTTTAATAAAATAAAACCATGAGAAGATTAATCTTATGTGCTTATATTGTCAAACTCATTCTCCTGATTCAAAAAGCGGATTGACCATGTCGCAAGATGGTGATACATTATCTCGTGTCATTAAAATTTGTGAGGTAAAATGGAGACTCAGGAGAAAAACAGAGGTAACGGTAAGATGACAATTGAGGAGTTGGCTTTTGCTTCGGAAATGACTGTCCGGAATATTCGGGCTCATCATTCCAGAGGGCTTTTGCCCTCTCCAAAAATTGAGGGTCGAAAAGGCTATTATAATGAGGTTCATCTGGAGAGGCTTAAGGAGATAAGGTCTTTTCAGGAGCGGGGATATTCTTTAGCGGCCATTCATGATTTGCTTATTGAAAACGGTCTTGGAAATCTGGATTTGGGAGCCATGGCGGCCTTGGGCGCGTGGCAGGAAGAGGAACCTGTAACAATTCCTTTAGCTGAGTTTTTTTTACGATTTCCCGCTTTTTCAGACGACAAGAAGTTGTTTGAGCATTTTATGGCTACGGGAATATATAAAATTGAGGGTGACAAGATTGTTGTTCCCTGGCCCGTGTTGCTCGATACGACAGAGGTTCTTTTGAACTCCGGCGCCACCATGGAGAGTATACTTGATCTGCAGACAAGAACCCTTCAGACATTGCGAATCATCACCCGGGATGTGATAGAGTTCTTTATTGCCGACGTGCTGGGTATTCAGAAGAACTGCGGTGATCCTGAAAGAGTAGCGGAAACAGTGGGGGACTTCCGCGCAACAACTCTCGCGTCATTTCGCGCCTGGTTCAGCCACTCCATGGAGGGGGAAATCGCGTCAATGCTTGGTGACTCTAAAACACCTGGAGAAAAATTGGTCCCTGATTTTCAAAAGACTTCAGCTACCGATCATAAAAGAGATTTTGGGAAAAACAGATAATGGCAAAGAGAATCCTCATAATTACGACAAACCTGGAAATTTTTGACCCAATCTCAGTGTTTTTAGCTGAGATGGGATACAAAGCCTTTTTCTGTGATGATCCCCGAAAAGCCCAGGAAGTTGCTCTGCAATGCCGGCCGGACCTTGTTTTATGCCAGGTATCCATGCCGGCTGTCACAGGCCAGGACCTGGCCATGATGTTTAAAGCAAACAAGAAACTCCAAAGGACACCCTTTCTATTGCTGGTCACCAAAGGCTGGATGGTGACCGAATTTGAACTTCCTGATTTTACCACTGAGGCTGATGATCTGGTACAATTACCCTTTAACCAGACTGAGCTATACGGCGCCATAACCCGATGGTTGGAGTCGGACACTTTGCCCCTTTCCCTTTCTAAAAAGGTAGCCGAGCCTGAGGCGCCGTCGACCCAAGCCACCAGAGAGAAGAGTTGGAGAAGAGGGCGGATAAGTTTGGTCAAGATTGCCCATTTTATGATTAATATCAGCAAACGCGGCAGGTCCGGCTCTCTGGTTTTAAAAGCCGGTCATCGGGAGATGACCATTCTTGTCAACCATGGTTTGGTTGTGGATGTGCAATCCAACTATATTCGTCGGGATTCACTTGGACAGGTTTTAATACGAAAGAAAAAGATAGCCTCCACTGAAAAGGAAACCTCCTTTGCCCAAGCCAAAAAAGAGAAAATGTTACATGGCCGGATGCTGGTTAACCAGGGAGTTTTGACTAAGAGGGAACTCAATACTTTCCTTGCGGCCCACAAGGAGAGCAAAATCCTGGGTTTGTTTGACGGAACCTGGGAAAAGGGCGCCTTCAGGTTCAACAGCCGGGAGGTTGACCAGGATAAACAATGCATGAAGCCGGTTTCCTTTATACACTTGTTAAAGCTGGGCATTTTTGAAATCGCCTCTTTGGATCAACTTTACGGGCTTTTTGTTCGGAATAAAAAGCAATCCCTTCCCATGATGATGGTAAGGGACCATGTCGAAGGAGCGATCAAGTTTCTCGATCTTGAACCCGCGGCCTTGGAATTCACCCACTGGATCAATGGCAAGAGCATTGAAGAAGTCCAAAATCTGATGTCTCAAAAATTCGACTTGCTGCTCAGATTGATATTTTTATTAGTTGTCAGCCGTGCTGTAAGATTCGATAGGGATGAAAAAGAGAAATCGAGGCCCGGGGACCACCTGGAGATAGATCAATACGAGGAAATTTTTGCCAAAGGGCAAAAATATTTTCAAATGGAACAATATTCCAAGGCTTTGCCCTTTTTAAAAAAGGCGGTAAACGCCAATTCCAACAGCGCCCAGGCATTGACCCTTCTGGCATGGTCCCATTTCAAGGTCATGGGTTCTTCCGGCAATGGTGTATCATACCTTGCCAAAGAGATGCTGAAACGAGCCATTGCATTGGATGAGAATAGCGATGAAGCCCATTATTACTTTAATGAAATATTGAAAAGAGAAAGACCGGAGGTGAAACTCCTTGGATTTGATCCTGGAAAAAAAGGGAATGTTACAT
>CAYSHR010000180.1:0-7114 GCA_964430795.1 uncultured bacterium | reverse complement strand
GCGCTCTTTTCTGAGTTGATGTCTATCACGTGGGTTACTTTGCCGGCAACTGTGCTTTTGGTCGGGCTTGAACTGACCGCTTTTATCCCTTTTTCGGGCGCCTCCGGCTCAACAACCGAATCTTTCTGGGCGGTCAGAAACAGGTATGCCGCGGCTACACCCAAAACCAGCATGGCGATAACCACCCAGATCAATATCATTTTCGGATTGGAACGAGGCTCAAATTGGTTGTTTCTCACTTTTTCCTCCAATAACAAATGCATTGTAGCTTTTGAATCCAAAGATTCTTTTATGTCTCACCTGGCCATCTATGGGAAAGGGTTTATTGGAAGAGCCCTTAGGCCCTTGTCCTCAACTTGACCTGACTCCAGTCCCGATTAAGATGATGTTTTTAGGTATTTTATCAAAAGTCCACTGCCTTGCCAACGATCTTTGCGATAACCTCTGTTTTGGTGATTTTAATAACAAGGGCATCTGTTTTTGTTGAAGCTAAAAAATTCTTTTGATTGTTCAACGAAACTACAGAATAGCTTTTTAATTTATGGCCATAAATTTTTTTAAAGAATTCACCGGCGCCAATCAATTGAGCGTCTCTCATATAAAAAACAGAGTATGATCTTTCTCTCGGATTATGGTTGTCGACAACAATGACATCCATGCTTTTATTAATGGGAAGGGCGGCTTTTTCGATCTCTTTTAAAATCCAGTTCGCCCTTTCTCCATTTACCCTCATCAACAGTTCTTTCTGTTTAATTGAGAAGATATTGGCGGCAATAAACAGAACAAGAAAAGAAGCAAGGAGCAGTTTTTTCCACCAGGTCTTCCTTACCGTCCATACATATGTCCTGACCACCGCGGCCGCGAAAAGGATTAAAAAAAGAGGGTATGACTTATAGACGTAAAGTTCGCTTACCCTGTTTAAAAGCAAAGCCGGCAGTAAAAGAGAAATAAAAAGCATAGCCGGCATAACAAGTTTGTCTCTTTTTTCCGGCGCTTTTTTTAAAAAATGAATAAGACCAAAGCCAATTATCGTCATGGGAAAAATTGTCATAACAATGGCAAAGACCCCTTGGGGAACAGTTTCCATAGCAAGGAGCGTCGGTGCGCCAATGGGAGTTATCATAGCCGCGATAAACAGGGCAAGATTATAAATTGCATTCAAACCAAACCACATCTGATACCTGCCGTCAGTTCCAAAATCAGGTCCCGGTATTCCAGCCAGCTTGCGAAATATCAGGTAGGTCGCAAAGAGAAAGAGAATAGGCGCGCCTTGAATCATGGCGGCTTTGATTTTTTTCTCATTCATGTTTTTCAAAGCAATAATCACCAGGGAGGCCAAAACATAGGAAACTCCGGTGTCTTTCCAGAGCAGAGAGATAAGCAGAAGAGCTAAAGGCAAAATGGAATTCCGGAAGTTTTTCGCGTTTTTTGACAGAAGTAAAATAATGGCGGCCATGCCAAAGAGGGAGGAAAATATCTGTCCAGCCGAATCATTACCCAGAACCGCCATAGCGTTTACGTTGGAAATGCTGAAAAACAATGACGCGAGAAGGGCCACAGGCGCCGAAAGACGTAGCCTTCCTGCCAGAAAAAAGACCATTATTGAGCAACCAAGGTGTCCTGAGATAGCGGCAAAATGATAGAAGGCGGTACTTTTAGCTGTAATGCAAATGTTTGCCTTGATCAAAAGCAACTCGAAAGGTCTGTAAAATTCGGGATTGTAGGTTCTGTAAAAAAGACCTAAAAGGCTTTCGGTTTTTTCCACAAGACGCCACGACGGGAAATCATCCCCAAAGAGTTTAAGGTCAAAACAGGTGGAATAAATAAGAGCCCCAAAGAGGCTTGAAAAAATAAGGGGAAGATAAATTGACCTTGAAAGGTTATTTGGGCTTTTCTTCTTATTCATTATCCGGCTTGCCGGCATCCTCTTTTTTTCGAAGCCTGTTAGTTATAAAAACGGTGGCAATAAAAATAGCCGCTGACGCGATTCCTAGGGGCTTAATCAGGTTAAGAGCCTGTTCGTTAAAAAGAAGTATTGGCAGAGTAAAGGCAAGAGCGGGCAAGAATGTTACATGCCTGGCCGGATGCCCTTTCCTATTCTCCTTTATCCCGGCGACAAAATTGATCCAAGTCCCAAAAGCAAAAAGAGCAAAAGCCAAGGCGCAAAAACTGCGCCACGCTTTAATGATCCTTTTTTGAGCGTAGATCTCATTGTGACTAATGGTTTTCCCAAAGCGCTGCAAAAGAATCTGTTCCTGCTTTGCCAGGGGAATGGTTTTGTCCATTGCCTGGCGAGCCTGCTCCTTCTGGGCTATTCTATTAAGGGTCTGGTCCAGGGAAAAGAGAAAAGGAGCTATCAATGCTGATAAAAGAGAAAAGTAGATCACAACAAGGATTAAGATTATTATTATGCCCAATCCAATGGTTTTGATATTATTCTTTATCACCAGTCCTCCAGGTTCATTTTCAGGTAAGTTTAATCCCAGGCGCGAATTATGTAAAGAGGCGCGACGTTGCCCTACTTCCTTGACATGGGTCTTGCAAAAATCTATAAGTAGTTCCTGTCCTATAACCCGGACAGGACTTATTTTGGTTTCCAGGTAAGGAATGAGCAATTTTTTTCAAGATCAAGGAAATCAAGGTTTTGGGCGGAGTTGTACTACTGTAAGTTCCATAACCAAAACCGCGGATTGACGCCGAGGTTGGGAAAAAGGGCCGTTACTGGAAAGAACCTAAGTAAAATCGATGCTGTGGGCAAACAGTTTGAAAGGAAAATCATGAGCCGCGTATGGCCATTAATATTGATCTCATTTATCGTCTGTTTTCTCATCTTTTGTTTTCTCGCGTGCCAAGAAGATGAAGAGGACGATGGTGATAACTATCCCAACTGCACTCCCGGTCTGGAGTTTTTATATGACCAATGCGGTTTATGGGTAACTTTTGACTATGAGGAAAAAGCCACCATCAACCAGGCCTGGGACTCCTGCCAGACCGCCTATGGGAAAATGTGGCGAGACTTTATCCATTGCTGGAGACGGGTTGACCATGAAGGGAGCGACCCCTGCGGACAATTCACCGAATGCTTGCCTGACCACGGATTCTATAAGGGAGAAGACCAGCAAGGCGATGATGATGATGACAACGATACAAAAACCTGAATAGCGGCGATAACTTGATGTGATTTAAATAGTTTCCGTCCAGGAACGGCCCTTTTCCACAATCTCCTTTCATTGCTTCGGCGTTGTAAAAGTAGTTGCCCTGTCATCATTTTTATTCGTCGTAACCGTGCCTTTATCATCGGAGTCGTCATCATCATCGGAATCGTCATCATCATCATTTTCGTTATCGTCGTCATCAAAATTGTCATCGTCCAGATAATAGTCTTCATTGTCCGGATAGGGCCACTGGTCGGGATCGTCTTCATATTCGCCCAAAGTCATGCACGCGGCTATAAAGATCACCAACAACAGCAGAAGAAATATCTCCACCCTTCTTATCTGTTTTGAGTTCATATTCTCTCCTTCCCCTTTTAATGTGATGCCTGGTAGACGTATCTTGGTTCCCACCCTATTATCACTCCCAGAGTAAAAGTTGTCGCGTGAAATTTAACGTCAACCAACTCATCAAGTATCTCTGTATCCGTATGTTTTTGGTCTGAAGACCTCAATTCCATAGCGCCGCCTAAAAGAAATCCGCTGTCATAGCGATAATGGGCTCCGAAAAAGAGTCCCGCGCCAAAACCATTTAGCGCTACAGAGTCGCCGGCGCCTTCCAGATGTAACCCCTGGGTCACCCAGATGGCGTCGGCTTTTAAATTTATGGAAACCCTGTCATTGGTTCCAACAAGCCACCTGTAGCCAAGTCCCAGGGGAACCACCATAAAAGAGGTCCAGTATTCCTTGGCGTCAAGAAATTCCGACTTCCTTGATTCAGAATAAAAATGCCCGTTTGAGGAACCTCCGCCAATTCCGACAGATATGAGAAATGAACGCCCTTTGGCGGGATAGAACCAGAATGAGCTTTCATGAATGTCGCCAAATCCATCAGCTTCAGCTTCAAATTCGTCCTCCAGCCCCGGCGGCGCGTTTCTATACTTTAGAGTCATGTTCCCGCCCGCGGACCCAATGCCGCTTCTCCAGAAAGCGTTCATCCAATGGGGATCCGCCGAATAAACACGGGTAAAGGTCTCAGGGGCGGGGGGTGGCGCTTCCTTTACGGGAGGTTCAGTTTCTGGCTTTGTATCCTTATATGGATTATCCTCGTCGTCCGAATCATCCCTCTCTCCCGAGTCGCCTTTCTCTTCTTCCTTTTCATCTTCATCGGCAAAGGAAAGAGCGGGAAAAAAAGTCAGCAAAAACAATACGGCCATAATCAGTGTAAAAACCGGTTTTTTCATCAATTTACTCCTTAACATTCCGCCCCGGTTCCTAAAAACACCAGTAAACTATTAATATCTGAGAAGAATTATACACTATCGCGGCAAAAAGAAAAACCGGATAAGATGCCCCATGGATTTCTGTAAAACTTTGGACTGCTTTTGTGGCTATAATAAGACGTAAATCAGTTATCAAACCCGCATTAAGATGGTTTGTCATTATTACTTGTTGATTTCGTAGACGCCCTTAACTGGTGGGTTAAAATCAAGAACCTGGGATTTTAGAGCCGCTTTATCTTTTCCCATCATCTTCACCATCTCTTTATGATATGGCGGATGATCGTATTTCAAACCCAGGTAGTGATCCTTGTTTTCAAACATCTTCATCCAGAGAGCCCATTGATCCTTTGAAAGAAGGCCGTGATTATAAGCGGCTTCCACGTTCTTTTTTACTTTGCCCCAATAATCTTCAACATTCTTGTAAGTCCAGGGTGTCCGGTAGCCAATGGTGGAAATTCCCCAGGCGGAACCGGCGATGTCAAACAAGGGGAAAGGATAGAACTTTGCCGGGCTTGCAACCTTCTGCCACGCCACAGCCTCTTTTACCCCATGCTCCGCGGCGCTGTTGATAATGTTGATAAGGTCATGCTGTAATTCCCAGATGCCGTGCCACTGAGTATAATCGGGGCTCATCATCATGGCGCCCATCCTGAATCGCCGCCCTTCATGGTGCCAGAAATGGTATGCGATCTCCTCAGCTTCCTGGTCATATCCATTTAAACCGAGCTTGGTGATTCGCTTTTGGTCCTTGTCAAGCAATGGGGATAGGGCATTATTATCTTCCATCAACTTTATCCAGCTTTTCGTGGATTTGTACATTTCGTTGTATTGCAACTGGACCAGGTCCGCTGTAAGAAGATATGTCTCATAGAAAGATTTGCTGTGGCAATTATTGCACACCGCGGTCATCCTCTGCCTGTTTTGCTTCCAATCCGCGTCATTCCAAACAACCCGGAAGCTGAAAGGCGCCTGCATTTCCCAGGAAAGACGTTTACTGACGTTATGAGTTGATTTCTGCCCTGGAACGGCATCCATGTGGCAAGTTGTGCATACCGGCGCCTCAATGGAAATCGGGTCCTTGTCCGAAGAGACGTAATTCAAGTCCAGAGATTTTAAATTGGCTGTATGAATATTACCATGCTTGGATTCCAGGTATTGCTCAATGTGGGGATGGTCCGGCCCGATGTGGCACTCGCCGCATGTATAAGGATTTCTCGCGACAGCCAGGCTGAAACTATGTTTGGAGTGGCAAGCGTCACATTCACCAATAGAACCGTCAGGCCAGTAATTGCCGATATTATGGCATTCATCACAGCCGTTCTTTGTTCCAATAGCCGGTTCCAATAAGTTTCTGTCCGCTCCAAGTTTCGTATATACAAGCTGGGCAAGACCATGCTTTGATTCCTTATGTTCCTTCACTTGATCCGCGTGACATGTTGAACAGTCTTTTGGAGTGGGATGCTGCCCGACAAGTATAGTTCCGCTTGGACAGGTAAATGCGTCAAAATCCCCTTTTTCAGCCTTATGACACTCAAGGCACCCAACTCCTGTCTGAGCGTGCTTGGAGGATTTCCATTGACTGATAACTCCCACAGCCACATCCTGGCGCGTATGGCACTCAATGCAATGGGAACTTGAATCGCCAATATAGACCTTCGGTTCTCCAACCGGGCGGGTCATTCCCGATTCATGAGCCGCTACCAGGATAAGAGTGCCAAGAAAGAAAACACTCATCACAACTACCATTACTTTTTTGGTTTTCAGATCCATTTGGATTTCCTTATTGTGTAACTGTCAAATAAATGCTTCCCAAGCCATAAAAACAACCAGAGTTGTCATTACAAATATTCCAAATACAGGGCGGAACAGTTTCCAGCCTGTTTTTTTAACAACAAAAGAATCAATAAAGGGCCAGAATACGAACATGGCCGCGCCGACAGCCTGTCCCAAAAGCCCAAGCCATTCAGGAGTCAGCTTTATCCAGCGGAATATTGGAAAGAAGTACCATTCGGGTTTTATATGTTCCGGCGTTACCTGGGGATTGGCTTTTGGTCCCAACTCCGGAAAAAAGAGAATAGCCAACAGAGATAACAGCCCGAGTAGAAACAGCCCGATAAGAGCTTCCATGGTCACGTGATCAGGGAAAAATGGATAACTTTTGCTTCCGTTATTTTCATTTTCCAAAAGTTTTTTCTTATCCATCTAATTACTCCCGATCTTCATCATTCTTGGAAATGCCCTTGATCATCTCAGACACAATTCCACCTAAATGCTCGGCTACGCCGTGGGATCTGATCAAAAATAGATGCAATCCGGTAAGAATCAGAATTGCCAGGGGAATTACCGCTGTATGAAAAACGAAAAAGCGGGTCAAGGTCAATTCGCCGACTTCCGGCCCCCCTCGCATAAAGTCGGCAATGGTAGTTCCGATGATGGGCGTACTCTGGGCGATGCTTGTTCCAATCTGGCTGGCCCAATATGACATCTGGGAATATACCAGTGAATAGCCTGTGAAAGCGGCGCCGAAAGTGATCAAAAGAAGCATGGATCCCACCATCCATACCAGTTCTCTTGGCGCCCTGTATGAACCGGTGAAAAAGACTCTGATTGTGTGAAGAATGACAGTGACAACCATAAGCTCGGCCGCCCACTTGTGCATTCCTCGAACCCACCAGCCAT
>CAYSHR010000179.1:0-7116 GCA_964430795.1 uncultured bacterium | reverse complement strand
ATTTTTCCTCCAACCAGGAATCGGTCATTTTTCCGTCCACATAGGCCGCCATAATGGTCCCTTGAGAATTAATAAAATCTTCGTCAATTATCATCTCAATGCCGTTTATTCGAAAAAGAATGTCTTCGTCGGTTATCCGGTATCCAACTGGTCCTATGATTTTTGTGTCGCCCACATGTCGACTCCAATTGGCGTCCGGCAGAAGAATATAGCCCTTGCTTTGGGAAGGTATATGTATCTCATGTTTCACCGCGCTATAGGTTACAATTTGCAAACCGGCCGCGTCCTTTTCATATATGCCCACAAGGCTCAGCCAGTGTGATTCCACATCGCGCCCTGGAAATAACATTTTCATTCCGTGATGTAGGCCATTTCGCATAACAAAGGCGCCCTTGTATGTATCAGGGACCGTAAGAGCGATAAGGCGAACAGGTCCCTTGACTTTCCCGGCAAGGTCGGCGCTTTGATAAAGGACATCCCTGGAGATATCCGAGGCGGTTCTTGAGATGGCGGATGCTCTTACTGTGAAAAGAACAAGGGCGACAGACCAGATAACCACCACGATTACACCCATGGAGGTTTTTGAGACTTTCTTTGAAAACAGAGGAAGAATCAGGGAGGCCGCTACGATTGAAAGACCGAGACTCATGGTAAAAGCATGTCTGTTTTGTGGAAAGAGATTACAGACAGGGAGGAAAGTAATAAAGAAAAGAACAGCGCCGAATAAAAAAGGCTTCTCTTTGAAAAATCGTCTGAGGAAAAAAGCGGCTACGGCCAGAATACCTGAAAACATACCCAGAAGGAGCAGTTGGTGCTTAATAAAAAATGCCGCGTGATTGGCAAGGTCTATGGGTATGAAGAAGAATTGGATGTACCTTATCATGTTTCTGAAAATAAAAAGACCAAACTGAAGATGGACCTGGCCATAGCCCCCTATTCCTCCCAGGATGGAGGTTCTAAGGGCAAGATAGAAAAGCAGAACAACAAAAAACAGTAAGTGCCGGTAAGGTGAAACCCCTTTGTTAGATTCCCCCTGGAACAGAACGTCGGCAACTACAATAATCAGGGGCGACATGATAGCGTTCTCTTTTCCGAGCATGGCCAGAAATACAAGGATAAGACTGCCCCCATACCACCCCCAGCCCCTATTTGGACTCACTTTAAAGCGGGCAAAGCAATAGAGAGCGCCTATCATAAAAAGAGCGCACACAAGCTCTGTTCTGCCACTGATCCAGGCGGCGTTTTCTCCATGGGCCGGATGAATGGCCATTATCAGCGAGGCGATAAGGGCGATCCTGTAGTCGTTGAAAATAATAAGAAGAAAATAAAAAAAGATGAGAATCGCGCCTGTAAAAAGAAGAATGTTTGTCAGGTGATAACCAAAAGGGGCAAAACCCCATATCTTATTGTCAATCCAGAAAGTAAGTAGGGTCAGAGGGCGGTAAAAAGTGGAGCCGGCAAGACTTTTCCCGGTAAAGAAGTTGGCCGGCGACATGTTTATCTCGGCAATGGAGACAAAATCATCAGACCTGAAATAGTCTCCTGTGTTTGCCGCGTATATTCCAAACGCCAACAACGCAATCAAAAGAGGTATGGTTTTTGGAATAGGTTGTTCGGCCATGTACCGTTTTCTGTTTTTTAAAAACGTTGTTTATTCTATCTCAACTTTACGTATGCGCTTTGACTTGTCCGGGTTTTCTTTCTGATATTCCGCTTCCTTTTTTTCCGACAATAGATATTTTTTAATTGCCATTATCGCCTCGACTTTCGCCAGGTCAGCTTCGCCCTTTGCCTCTTTTCCGACTCGCTGAGCTTCTTCATCAAGTATTTCCAGCAACTCATCAATGGCTTTGATTTTCGCCAAAAGGATATCATGGGGCTTGCCTTTTTCAGGAACGCGAGCCAGAAGATAGTCTATCACGGCGCCTACGGTTTTTATGGTGTATGAAGGGACATCCCACCCCAGTATATCCGGAGAAGCATCAAGAAGATTCAAGAGGATTTTACATATTTCTCTCAATCCCAGAAGCATCTCTCTCTGGGAACTGACAAAGTGACCCCTGGCTGTTTGAAACTGGGAAAGAAACTGAGCCAGATTAAAATTATCACTTGAATCTTGAGTCATCTAATTCTCCGGATCAAACCTTATTGTAAAGATATCCTGGTCAAGTTTAGCTTTGCTCAATTTATGCTTTTTCAAGGCTCTTGGTAAAAGTAGATTGCGCCTGTGCCCTTTAACGGTAATAATCAACTCATCTTCCTTGGTCCATAACTGGATATCGTCTTTATTCACACTAGGCAGCTTCAGTTTCATTATCATTGAATCGCCCTTGGATTCAATGGAAAAGGGCTTGTCGGAATAAAATATATTTGCAGGGTCATCCTTTTGAAAAACCTCAGCGGCAAGGGCGGCAAGCCTTTCTATTCCAACCATCTCATTGTCAAACATGCGGCAGCGTTTAATAGGAAGGGGAGAGAAAAACTCTGTTATAAGATCGAGGTTTTCCCTTTGGACTTTTCTCCAGTTGGCAAAATACCCGTTTTTTATTTCAGGAGGAAAGACCCTGTTGGCGATTACGCAGTCAACCGGAAATCCAAAAAGCGAAAGAGCTACATAAGCGCGGCGGCTTTCGCTGACAACCATCTTTTCCGGATTTGTTACAATTCTGACGGAACTTCTCTCAGGGTCGGAAAGGAGATTCTTTATCTCCACGATTCTATCATAAATCCCTTCCACGCTGTCAAAGACTTCATCAGAGGGCAAGGGCGCCTTAATGATTTTTTCCGCAATGGGTTTGACCGCTTTTACAATTTTCCTTTCAAGGTTGAAAAACCTACCCATGTACCAGTCGATAACATCGGAAAAAGCGAGAAATTGAAGAGTATTTCCAGTAGGGGCGCAGTCAATTATCGCAAGATCATATTTTCCCTCTCTGTCAAATTCAAGCAATTTCAAAAGAGAGAAGAGCTCTTCCATCCCGGGCATAACCACCAGTTCTTCCGCCACAAGCTCATCATATCCCTGGCTTGTGAGAAATTTTTTTATGTATTTTGAAATCACATCCCAGTTTCTCTCAAGCTCATGGTGAACATCGATTTCAAGAGCGTCAAGATTTTCACCAAGGTTCACCGGCTCATTGCCCAGTTTAACATCAAAGGAATCACCAAGGCTGTGGGCGGCGTCAATTGACATAACAATGGTGTTATGCCCTTTTTTGGCAGCGGCAACTGCCGTGGCCGCGCTAAGAGAAGTTTTACCCACCCCGCCTTTTCCGGTGTAAAGAATTGTTCGCATTTAAGACCTTTGGTAAAAACGCCCTTATAGGAATTTTCAGCCTGGTTGAATGAACGAGTTTTAAAGATTATCAGAGAACCGCCCGTTGTCAAGGACGGCGCCCGTATTTTTCGTAATCGTTAAGTTATAAGGGGGCTTTTGGGAAAAACAGGGACATGTACATGGTCTTGATCTTATCTGTAACTGAGGATTTTTTTCCGAAAGCTGTCTGTTGCCGCCTCGATATTATCAGCCGCGGTAACTGCTGTGACAACGGCGATATGTCTCGCGCCATTTGTCAAAACCGGCACCGCGTTGACCTGTTTAATCCCGCCCATTACAGTAAATGGAATTGTCAGTCGCGAGCTGATATCAAAGACTCCCCGGGGTCCTAAAAAATCCTTGTGGTCCGGCTTTGTCCCGGTTTGATAGACAGGGCCGATGTTGACATAGCCCGCACCATTGCTTTGAGCCTGCTTTGCCTGGTTAATGGTATGAGTGGATACGCCGATTATCAAATCAGGGGCGATGGTTTTAGCGGCGGTTAAAGGCAGGTCCCTTTGCCCTAAATGAACTCCATCAGCCTCCGCGGCAAGAGCCACATCAACATGGTCATTGATTATCAACAGAGCGCCTTTCTCTTTTGTCATATTTCTGAACCGGACAGCCATGTCAAAAAGGGCGCCCTTGTCAATTTCCTTCTCTCTTAGTTGAACAATTTTCACACCTGCCAAAAGGACTTTTTCAAGAACGTAAAAGGGTGAACGCCCGTTGCAGAACTCCTTGGTGATAACCGGGTATAAATCGACCTGTGAAAATAATTCCATCCGTTGCTTTAGAATTTTTGACGTGGATTGTAAAGGCATCCTCGCTCCATAAATTCAACATGAATTATAACTTGAGACTATACGTGAATCTCTTCTGTGATTTTATGCTTGCCGTTCCAGCGTTTTAAACGGGCCCGCGGAAGATTATTTTTGTCATACTCAATATAAACATAGGTTCTGGCAAGGCTTCGTCCAAGGGTCTGTATCTCGAGGCTTATGGTTTCAATCCAGGTGCCGGTATTGAAATATTCGCCGTGGGCGCCGATCTGCTTGTAGTCATAGGTATGGGAATGGCCCATGACTATAATGCGGTAATTTGTTTTTTTGAGAATCCTTTCAGCCGCCTGGTTCATGGACTCGTGGCTCATGGCCGAGGCTATCCGTGATAGGGATAGCTTGAACTCCCTTCTTCTTACAGGGTCCTTGTGAAAGCGATTTCTCAACCAAAATCTGATAATATGAAACAGCATCTTCATGGCAAATATGAAATCATTGTAGATGGCGAAGCGCAGATATTTTCTAAAGGGCTTTACCTTGTCAATAAAGGGGCGGTCGGCTTTCATTTTGTTCAGAAAATCAAGTACGAAATGAGAACCCCAGGGCAGCCGCATGTAGCGTTCTCCATAGGGGGTCTCATACCAGAACTGGTTAGGGTTATAGTGATTAATAAACTCATACCTGTGCCCATGAGTTATCATGACGCCATCAAAGGAATAGATATCCGGTATGATTTTTATCCGAGGGGATATCCACTCTTTAAGCTGATTCTGAACTCCCTTCCATAGAAGAGCCATGTCATGGTTGCCAACAACAAAAATCACATTTTTTTTCGTGCTGCGGCAGAAAGCTTTTAATCCATTAAATATCTCTTTATGCCCTTGGAGAATCTTTTTCATTTTGTGCATTGAGACTTCTTCAGTAATCATATCAATGAAATAATCCTGGTAATCGACCTGGAGCATGTTGAAGAAGTCGCCGTTAATCACAAGGTCAACATTGGCGTCGCCATAATTCCCGCTGGAATAATAGTCAAGAAATTCCAGAAAAACATCATCGTCAAGAAAATCCTCAAGGATATTTCTTCTCCCGTCAGGACCGAATCTTCCCTTGGCAATGTGAAAATCACTGACAATTATCACGAACTTTTTACTCATAAAAACCTTTTAGGACGATTATTGAATATTTATATATATTGTCGGCTGTTTGATAAAGATAGTTAATGGATTTTAAGTTACATTTACTCAAGGTCATAATATCTCTTAAGGTCATCAGCGATATCCACTGTTAGCTCAAGAGCCTTTACGGCCAGCTCCACATTTTTTGTACCCAGGCCGCAAGCGGGAGTAATCATGGATTGGGCCGCGATTATCTGCTTGTCCAGGCCCAGCTTTGAAAGCTCGTTTATATGGGATTTAATTGATTCAAAAAGTTGTGATGAAGTCAAGGAGAATACCTGCTCATCAGTAGGCACGATGCCAAAAGCTATTGTGCCCCCGTTTTTGATGAATTTCTTCAATGAGTCAGCATAAAGAATCAGATTGTCGAAATAGGAAAAGGCG
Organism: uncultured bacterium; assembly: GCA_964430795.1. Lineage (GTDB taxonomy): Bacteria > Lernaellota > Lernaellaia > JACKCT01 > CAYSHR01 > CAYSHR01. Next base: position 1,456 of record CAYSHR010000179.1, on the reverse strand, counting down.
TCAAAACTTAGAATATCTATGCCGGAATCGATAATAATCGACCATTGAGTATTTGCGCAGCAGTGCATGCCGACCCTGACGCCGGCATTTTTTAAAAGAGGAACATAATAATCCAAAGCCTCCCGTATCTACTTCTCCTCTATCGGAACATAGGCTGAACCGAAACCCGCGATTCCCGGTTCGTCGGCAAAGATAATCAGATCATCAGTAAATGGAGACAATGTTTTTATCTGCCACAGAGCCTTGATCAGGCACCCTTTGACAGCCATGTCAAAAAAGTTTTCGTCATAAGCAAGAAGTTTCTCTTTCGCGTCTGAGACAAAGAGGGAGAAGGAGACGCCTCCAGTAATATGTCCTTTAAGGGCAGGCAACTTTTTCCCTTCCAGGCTTTTTGTCATGGCGTAAAGTCCGGCGGAATACTCTTTGGAGATAGCGAAATATTCCAGATCATTTTCAATAAAGTGATTATAGAAATCCGCCAGTTCGTCCAGACCGGTCCGGTTATCAAAGTGTATATGCCCTTTCTCTATGTCAATAACTCTCCCGGCAAAACCCTCGGAATATTGAACGTACATATTTTCCAAGAAAGACTTCCTGGGCAATTGAGGCCAGAAGGGGATGCCTCGATACTGATTCAAGATAAAATCCACCGCTTTATCCTCATTGGTAAAGGGGAGGCTTCCGATGGCCAAGGCGTATTTGTTCAAGTAAAACTCCATAAAAATGATAGAGGGTCTTAACTGGAATTATTTTAGTCAATTTTTATTGATTGTAACAGAAATAAAAAAAGGGTCGCTAAAAACAGCGACCCTGCTTTATCTATCCTAATAATTAAAGACTATTTATTTTTGACTTTCATGCCTTTAATTTTAGATGGCTTATTTCCCTTTCCCTTTCCTTTTCCCTTTACCTTTATTCCACCCACTTTTGAATCTTTATCTTTTTCAGGGTCTATGACTTCTACTGTAGCGGCGGCGGCTTTATCAGCCACAACGGCTCTGATAGATGTTTTGCCTTTGGCTTTGGCCAAAACACCGCCACTGTTATTTACTGAAGCCACGTTTGAGGCTTTTGACGACCAGGTGATTTTTGCGTCGGAAATAATCCCGCCTTTTTCATTTTTTACTATTGCTTTAAACTTGCCCTTGTCGCCTTTTGACAATTTCATGGATCCCGGTGAAAGAGATATTTTGGCGATGATGGAAACGGTTACCGAAGCTGTGGCTTTAAGATCACCCAGGGAGGCGGTCACAACAGCTTTTCCGCTACCAACAGAGGTAACCTTGCCATCTACAACAGTGGCTACATTGGGGTTGCTCGTTGTCCAGGCAATGGGCTGCTTATTATCGGTGATTGGGTTTCCTTCAGTATCATATACATTGACAGCGAGAGTGGATTTGCCCCCTGCTGATGTCAGAGTGACGGCTTTTGGTTTGACTTCGAGTTTCACGGCGGT
>CAYSHR010000178.1:0-7122 GCA_964430795.1 uncultured bacterium | reverse complement strand
GGTTCTGTGCCGGATATGCTTTTGCCAGCCTATCCTGCAAAAGGGCGGGATAGGTCTGATGAGGTTTTACGCTTCCGCCATAAGTGAAAGAGTCGCCAACACATAAAACATTTCTTTGGGCTTTTGGAGGTTTTTCAGGGGCGTCATTGGAAGTCAACCAGTTGATATTATCTTTATACATTTGATTTTGAATTCTATTTGACAACAGGTAATGGCCGACTATTCTCATTCCTCCTTCTAAAAGCAAAAAGGAGATGATCAAACTTAACATGCTGATCAGAAGCTTGTATTTTAAAGGTGTTTTACTCTTAGCCATTCTTATTCCAACAGCCTGTTATTCGAAGGAGATGGACAATTAGTTTCATGTTAGTCTATATTCAAATCCATGGAAAGGGACAAGTCAACAAAAGAGAATTCATTAGACAGTGATGATGAAATTTCCTCAAGTCCGGTTTTCAGGCCGGCATCATGGATATCATACTTCCTGGCTGTTCTGTTCCTGCACCTTCCTATCGGCCTGTTTCTTTACAAAGGAATTTATCACGGTGGGCACCCCTTTGTCGACATAGTTGTAATGACTTATAATGGTCTGTTCCCGGGTTTATTCCTGGCAATCATTTTTATGGGGTTCTGTCTGACTCTAAACATATTGATTCAATGGATTTATAAAATAAAAATTGAAGCCTCTTTTTTGAAAAAACTGTGGCTTTTTGAAATCTCCATCATCTCTGTGGCCGCTCTTTTCATATCATTTATGTTTTTCTCAACAGCGCCCCTTGTTCTTGCTTTTTACTTAACACTGCTTTATTGGGCCGCCTTTTTTTTAGAAAAGCCAAAACTGCCGGCATGGTCAAAATGGGGCGCGTTTCCTTTTTTACTTTTAGCCGCCTTTTCCAACTTTCTTCTAGCCCCGGCAATTGCCGCTTTTTTTTTAATGCTCACAAACAGGAGACTAAATAAAGGCAGGGCGCTTCATCTTTTATTATGGGCAACCGCCCTTCTGATTATCTCCATTGTTTTCCTTTCCAACCGCCCGATCGCCCTTTCATCGTCAGCAAGCAAGCTATTAAATTTCCCCAACCTGTATGACTGCCAAATAGACAAATGGGAAAGAAAAATGTTGGTAAGCACCAAGCGTTATGAAGATGGGGGCGGCCTCATTTTCTCTTTTAACCTGGATGACCTCAAGACGTCATTCAGTCAATCAATCATACCCACTGTCGAGCTTGAGAACTTCGCCCTGGATGGGAAAAACAAAAAAATTTACCACTTAAACCGCAATGACTGGGACTATGACACTAACCGGCAGATCAATCGTTACAAAAGAAACCTTCCCCTTCTTCTGCTTGTTATTGATGCAGATTCTTTTAATGTAATAAGAACCGGCGAAATATTTGAAACCTGTACAGGCAGCGCCAACCACGCACTTCTGCCGGCCTCGGCGCGTCTATTGATTAACTGTGAGGAGGATTATCTTTACACAATAAACCTCGATACACTGGTGGCTGAAAAATCCCTTTATTTAGGACGGTACGTAGATATTCTTGGTGACAATGAGAAGGGCGTTGTCTATCTCAATTATAACATGAAAAAGATTTTGGAAACCCGGGACCCGGAAAGCCTGGAATTGATAAGGACCTCCCCTGGGCCAATATTGTCGGACAAAATGGTTCTTGCTCCTTTTCGCGAAGAACTTTATGTTCCCGCCGGTCTTGAGTCCCAGGTATGGGTTTACTCAACCAAGGAATTAAAGCTGCTTAGAAAAATCCAAACTCAATTCGGGCAACGAGCCTTGGCAGTGGATGAAAAGAACAACCTCCTTGTCGCCGCCAGCGGAATCACCGGCTTTATCCATGTTATTGATCTGGCGACAGGGGAAAAACTTCAGAGCCATTACGTGGCAAAATATGGAAGGACCATCGCCCTTGACGTAAAACAGAGACATGCTTTTATAACAACCACCCATGATGGACTTTTTTTGCTTAAGTATTGACTTTTTAAAAGGTAGTATAAACAAAGAATGTATGACGCCGATTTCGATAAACAGAAGCTTTTGTACCATCCGAAAAGGGTAGCCCGCTGGCTTGAAACCGGAGCGACCCCCGGGCCGATTTACACTGAGATGGAGCTTACAACCCGGTGTAATCATAAATGCTTCTTTTGTGGAGTGGACCACATTGTAAACAGAAAGATAGAGTATGTCGAACCGACCGCCGCGTTAAAGGCAATAACCGGTCTTAAGAAAATCGGCGCCAAGTCCGTTATGTTCAGCGGCCATGGGGAGCCTCTTTTGCATAGAGACGCGGCACGGATTATCAATTTCGCCGCTTCGAAAATGAGCACGTCAATAACCACCAATGGCTCGCCCCTTACCTCTTCCAATATGAATATGATGGACAACCTTGAGTGGATTCGATTCTCGGTAAATGGCTGTGATCCAAAAAACTATGAAGAGATTCATGGCTCTGATTCAAGTATGTACGCCAGGGTTTTAAGAAATGTGGAAAAGGCGGTGGCTTATAAAAAGAGGAATGGACTCAATTTAACCATTGGCGCCCAGCTTGTTCTGCTTAAGGAGAACGCCGGCGGTGTTTTTAACCTGGCTACTGTTTTTAAAAACATTGGGGTGGATTATTTCAGCGTCAAACCCTATTCCCAGCACCCTCTTAGTCGAAACAGGCTAAAGATGGATTACATAGAATCGGCCGACCTTGGAGACAAGCTTTCAAACCTTGAAGACGAGTCATTTAAAGTTGTTTTCAGAACACCCGCTATAAATATTACCGGAACAAAAAAGATATATAAGAAATGTTATGGAACCCATTTTATCAATTTTATTTCCGCGGATGGTAACGTCTGGGAATGCAATGTTTTTGCCGGTGATTCCCGTTTTTTGATCGGTAATATCCACCAGGAAACCATGGATCAAATCTGGAATGGCGAAAGACGTAAAAAAGTTCTGGAGTATATCGCCAATGATATGTCTGTTGAGAAATGCCGGTTGGAATGCAGAATGAACCAGTGCAACCAGTATCTATGGAGACTGAAAAACCCCAAGGATCACGATAATTTTATTTAAATAGATTGGTTAAAAAGTCCAGGATATTTGCTCTTAAAGTCCAGTATCCCATTATGTAATATTTCTTATGCCAATAGCGCTCTACTTTGGATCCGGCAAAGAAACTCAGAAAAAGACGCCTGGGACTGAGCAGATAGAAAAAAGCGAAAAAACGAAAAAGGAAGTATGTCCCAATCCTGTTTTTTGAGAAGAATACATTTCCTTTTCCAAATTTATTATATTGAGAAACATCGCCCTTCTTGTCCCAGGCATCCCAATAATCACATCCGGGCCTGGGCTCAAGAATACTCATGTGCCAAACATCGGAGGCCTTGTTGACCAACCAATAGGTCTGAAGAATTTCCCAAAGAGACTCATCTGGAAATCCGATAAGCCCCTTGTTCTCTACAAGAATACCCCTTTTTTGAAGCCTGGAACACATTTTGAGATTGTCATTCACCGTATAAGCTCGGCGATACTCCTTAAGTATTCTGGCGCTGGCCGATTCAATACTGATACCGGCTACAACGCAGCCGCTTTTTGCCAAAAGGTCCAGAGTTGATTCATCTTTTATCGAGCGGGACCCTATGGTCATGGACCAGGGAATCTCGATCCCCTTCTCGATTAGCAGCTCGCACAATTCCTTTACGTTTTTCTCATCCAAACCAAAATCATCATCTTCCACGGATATATATTCAATACCCATTGCTTTGGCGTTTAGAAATTCCTTCAGGATTCTTTTGGCTGACTGCTGCCTGTATTTATGTCCCCACATTTTTACAGTGGAGCAAAACCGGCAATTATAAACGCACCCCCTTGAAGTCATCAATTGGATGTATCGAACGCCGGCCTTGTTGTAATAGGGCTCCAGATCAAAATGAGTGTAATCGTTTATGGGTAGAGTATCCAGCTCCTTGATGACTTTCCGGGCAGGGTTTCCGACAAGCTTTCCATCCTTGATAAAGAAAAGACCGCGAAGATCATCCACTGGTTTATTCTCTTTTTCTCTTTGGATAAATTTTTCAAAAGTGATTTCGCCCTCGCCATAAATAACATAGTCGTATTGGTTGCCAAGAAGGTCTTGTGGGACAAAAGTAGCGTGTATGCCTCCGGAAATTACTTTGGTGTTGGGATATTTTTTTTTAATTTCTCTTGCATATTTCATGCAGTAGGGCGCGGTGTTTGTAAAACTACAGGAAATTCCCACAAGGTCATATTGTTTTTCAGTAAGCTTTAAAAGGCTTTGCCTGTATGAAAGCCAACTCAAATCCAGAAGCTCCACCTCACAACCCAATTTATCAGCAATAAGAAAAAGGTTCATCAAGCCAATGCTTGGGCTATATTCAAATCTGGTTTGACCTGATGGTGAAACAAGCAGAATTTTCAAGATACATTCCTTTCCCCTGAAATGGAATGTGATAGTATCATAAATGAAGCAAGGGCAAAAAATAGATTCGCCCCTTTCTCGACAGAAACAGATACACGAGTTATACTTTCACAACTATGAGAAATATCCCTCGCTTTATCCCTCCCCTTACCTTTGGGGAATCCATATCGGCTCTCTTTTCCTGTTTTACCCAAGGAGGGGTTTCACAAGATTCTTTAGGGGAATTCGCTCGGGCTTTTGCCCGGTATATCGGTGTAAAATACGCCATTCCCGCGCCATCAGGAAGAGTTGCTCTTGCCGGTCTTCTTTTTGCCCTTGAATTGCCAAAAGGAAAAGAGGTAATACTGCCCTCTTTGACTTTTCACTCCATTCCGGCAATTTTTCAGGAGTTCGGTCTTGCTCCCCGATTTGTGGATATTGATCCAACAACCTATTGCATTGACCCGGACAGGCTGGAAGAGACAGTAACGCCTTTGACTGGGGCTATTGTTCCGGTGCATCTTTACGGTAGGGCATGTAATATGGAAAAAATAATGAGGGTTGCCCACGATCACAACCTGGCAGTGATAGAAGATTGCGCTCAAGGTTGCGGCTCTCTTTATAAAGGAAAAAAGCTGGGGTCATTCGGGCAGGGCGCCTTTTTCTCCTTTGGTCCCACAAAAAATCTCTCTGCTCTATGGGCTGGAATGGCTGTTACCGACTCTTTGGATGTCGCGAATAAGATAACCGCCTATATGGAAAATCTGGCCGAAATTGGATTATTCACTTTAGCAAAGCGGCTGATCGCAGCTATGGGAATGAGGCTGGTGACAAATTCCTTTATATGGAATCATGGCGCGGCGCCTATTCTTGGAGTCTTTAAAAACAGAGGGATTGATCCTGTTGAGTATTTGACAGACGAAACGCCGGGAGAAAACATGGAGATGGAGTCTCAGGCTCAGCTTATGCCACGGCCCTTTCAAGGGCGGATCGGCATGAGCCAACTGGCGAAACTGGATGTTTCAAATCGCCTTAGAATTCGTAATGGCAATATGCTGTTGGAAGATTTAAAGGGAACGCCGGGAATAGAGATTGCAGCCCTTGCTCCTGCCGGCGAGAATATCTATATGAGCTTTATCGTCAGAGTTTTAGACCGGGACGCTTTTCGCGAGGGGTTGCTTAGGATGGGTATTGACACTCATGGAGGAAATATGTTCGCCGGACCGGAATTGCCCGGCATGGAAGGCGCCGGCGCCGGCCTTGTCGCCGCCGATGCCATAAAGCATATGGTTCATCTGCCGGTTTACCCCCAGATGACCGAGTCGGACATTAAAAGAGTTTCCAGGGCGATAAAATCCCTTCTTCAAAAGAAGAGAGTCATAACCGGAGAAAGTCAATAAAAGGTTGAAAGCTAAGCCAAGTGAATATTATTGAAAAACTCCAAATATCCCAAAAAGTATTGCAAGGGCTTTTTTTAAAAAAAAGGATGCCGTTGCTGGTTGAGTGGAACATAACTTACAAATGCAATCTGCATTGTGAATATTGCGGCGTCAAAAATATTCAGATGGAGGAGCTTGAAACGGAACGAATATTTCAGATGATAGATGAGTTGGCGGCCTTGGGCGCGAAGTTTATAAATTTTAGCGGCGGCGAACCTTTGCTAAGAGATGATCTGGGACGAATAATCGATTATTGCTATTTGAAAAAACTTATTGTCTCCATCAAGTCTAACGGCGTTTTAGTGAAAAAACAGATCAATAAAATAAAAAAAGCTGACGAAATTCAGTTTAGTCTGGATGGTCCAAAAGAGATTAATGACGCCCTTAGAGGACCCAATTCTCACGATAAAGTGATGGAAGCAATATCAATATGCAAATCCAAAAAGATGAAAATAACTCTCAGTTCGGTAATTTCAAGGAAGAACCTGAACCACCTTTCCTATGTTCTGGATATGGCAAAGGAGAATAGGATCGGCGTTTATTTCCAGCCTATGGACCAAAGTCTTTCCACCAATTGCGACAAAAACCTGAAAGAGCTGTATTGTTTGGACAACAATGAATACAAAAGAGCAATATCCGGTCTTATTCAAAAAAAAGAAGAAGGTTTTCCTTTTATAAATAATAGCATTGACGGCTTAAAGCACCTTTATCACTGGCCCGATAACAGAAAAATATCATGCCTGGCCAGACTGCTTCTGTGCAATATCCAGCCTGACGGCAAAATATTCATCTGTGATATGTTTCCCGAATATCAAAATTATCTGGAAGAAGTCACTGGAAGTTTACAGGATTCTTTTAAGCGCCTGGCTCTTCCTTACAGATGCCGACAATGCTGGAGTGGGGGAATGGTGGAATTCAACCTTCTTGGGAGGCTGAACATGGTCACTTTGTTTAAGATGTGGGAAAGAATCTGAACGGCGAAACGCCGCGTCAAGAATAAAGCTCCTTAAGTTTCTGAAAACCTGTCGCCCTGACTGCTCCCTCGATTTTCCATTACCCGCTCAATATGCTGGACAATTTCAGCCGGAGCCAGAACCCAATTTGGCGCAAGATGAACTTCCGGCCGCCCTCCACCTACCAGGCGTTGAATAACAATTTTACAAGATAATCTTTCAAGCAAATCCGCTACAAGCTCAACATAGTCGATACGTTCAAAAACAGGGAAAAGACCTTTACGCCAAATTTTCTCAAGAGGCGCG
>CAYSHR010000177.1:0-7123 GCA_964430795.1 uncultured bacterium | reverse complement strand
CGCGCCATTTGCCCCAAAAGCGTCAACCCCGAGCATCATCCCATGGAGCACCTGTTCTCCAAAAACAGCATATTTACCTGAAAGAGGAAGAGTGACTCCAACGCGATATGTTTTTCCTTCTCCTGCCAGTTCAGGGGTTGCCTCGGTATTGGCCAACTTTGCTCTGAGCTTGTCAGCCTCTCTATAAAAGGAGAATTGAGCCCTGGCGAAGTCGATCTTTTTCAGATAGGCCAGAGCTCGAGCCTTTTCTCCCTTTCCTGATGTTATCAGAGCCAACCGATAGTTTAGGTAGTCGGCGATGTGCCCTTTGTGTAACTTTTTCCCAGCTTCAATAATGTCTTCCGTAGTGGCGTGATCATCAATAATCTTTTTCACTTCTGTTAAAATCTCAACTAAAGTGTCTTTGGATAACTTCTCCCTTTCAGCCAGTGAGAACATAACCAGAGCCTTGGTATAATCGCCCTTGGCAAAAAGAGTCCGGCCAAGATAAATTCGTGCTCTGCCTTTATGCTTTGCCTTTGCTCTATTAAGGTAATCTTCAAGAGCTTCTTTTGCCCGATCCGGGTCTCCTGCCTTAAGGTAGCAGAAACCCTTGTTGTATAAAGATTCAGTAGCATACTGAGATCTGGGATGATCCACGGAGAGCTTGTCAAAATAAAGTATCGCTTTTTCGTATTTATTGATTTTTAAGTAAATGCCGCCTATTTTATATAGAGAAGGGGCGGCAAATTTTGAGTCAGGGTCCGATTCATACACATTAAGATAGCGTTCAAGAGCCTTGGAATAGAATTTCTTTTTATAGTAACCTTCGGCTTGCTGGAACAGAATTTCCAGATTGTCTGAAGAATCAATCGAGGGTGGCGTAGTAGAGACCCTTTTTATGCAAGAAGAGGCAAAAAGGGAAAAGACAATAAGGATAAATAATGGAAAAAGAGAATACCCATATCTGATATCTTTCACTTTTTATAAGCCCTTTACATTTTCTCTCTCATGCTTTGGGACATTTTGTTCCCTTTGCCAATATTTGATTCAAAATATTTCAAATAGAGCCTTTTTTCATCCTCTTTTTTTGGATCTTCGATTTTTACTTTAAAAAAACCATCACCCCTGGCCCCTGATTGAGAATCTGAGAATCCCATTCCGATTACCCTCAAAAGCCTGCCGTCCCATGTTGATGAAGGAATGTGAACCGATATTTGCCCATGAGGCATGGGGGTCTTGAATGTGCCGCCCAATGCCGCGATATTTAAGGGAATCACAAGCTCTTTATATATATCATTGCCCGATCGATAAATCACGGGATCTTTCTCGATATTGACTATTACAATAAGGTCTCCAAATTTTATTTGGGTGCCTTCTCCCGCTCCCATCTCTCCCATCCCCTTTATGCGGAGTCTCTGCTTCCGGTCAACACCGGCGGGAATTCTCACTTTAATATTTTTTTCCTTTATGATTTTTCCCTCACCGTCACATTTCTCGCACAGAGTGACGGCTCGCCAACCCTTCCCATCACACTTTGGGCATCTTTTTCTGATGCCGAGAAATCCGTCTGTTTCCAGCTTTCCGGTTCCATGGCACGTTAAACAGGGGCTTACCTCAGAGAAACCGATTCCTTTGCAAAGGTCACATATGACAGGCTTCCCGTAACTGATTTTTTTTGTGGCGCCCAGGTAGCTGTCGGAAAAAGATATTCTTGTCTCAACCCTCAAATCTTTTCCTGTCTTTGGAACGTTATGCTTTATTACCCCCGCCGCCACTGCCAGGCCAGTGGCCACTTTTTTCATCAGAGCTTGAATCTTTGCCGGGTTGGCGTACTTCTCCTTCAGCTTCATTAAGGGTAGGCCAAAGGAGAAAGCCATGAGCGTATCGTATTGTTTTCGTTTTTTCGGATCTGAAAGCACTTGATAAGCCTGGCTGATCTTATTAAATCTCTCCTCGGCTTTTTCTGATTTGTTAATGTCCGGATGCCATTCTCGTGCAAGTTTTCTGTAAGCGCTGCGAATCTCTTGATCTCCTGCTTTGGCGTCCACCAAGAGCAGAGAGTAGTAATCATCTGGCGAAAAAGGCATTTATTATCTCAAAATGAAAAAAGGTTACCCTCTAGCAGGGCAACCTTAATCGTAAATTTGGTTCTAATTTAACCTCAATTAAATAAAATCATCATCTTCGTCATCGAAATCTTCATCAAAATCGTCGTCGAAATCAGCGTCAAAGTCATCAGAATCAGGCATAGCTCCGACTTCGTAAGATGTTGAATACATTGTCTCAGCCAACTTATGGGTTGCCTTATTCAAGTCGTCAATTTTTGTTCTTATCCCTCTAAGGTCATTTGATTTTAAGGATTCCCGCAATTCAAGAATGGAGTTTTCAATGGCGTCCATCTCGTGATCCGAGAGTCTGTCCGCATATTCTCTGAGACTCTTTTCAGCGGTATAGATAAGACCGTCGGCGTTGTTTTTAAGCTCCGCGAGTTCTCTTCTGTTAACGTCTGTATCTCTCTGGTTTTCCGCTTCGTGAATCATTCTGTCAATTTCGCCTTCAGAAAGACCTGAACTGCCGGTTATTCTGATGGACTGTTTCTTTCCTGTGCCCAGGTCCTTTGCTGAAACGTGAACAATGCCATTGGCGTCAATGTCAAAAGTGACGTCAATTTGCGGTACGCCTCTTGGAGCGGGAGGAATGCCGACAAGCTCAAATCTTCCCAGGCTTCTATTGTCCGAAGCCATCTCACGCTCACCTTGAAGGACGTGAACTGTAACAGCGGGCTGGTTGTCAGCGGCTGTAGAAAATACCTGGCTTTTTTTCGTTGGAATTGTTGTGTTTCTGTCAATAATTCTCGTAAAGACTCCACCCAGGGTTTCAATTCCAAGAGAGAGAGGGGTAATATCAAGAAGGAGAACATCTTTTACGTCGCCTCTTAAAACACCACCCTGAATGGCGGCACCGATGGCCACAACTTCGTCAGGATTGATGCCCACATATGGTTCCTTGCCGAAAATCTCACGGACTTTCTGCTGCACCCTGGGCATTCTGGTCATTCCACCGACCAGAATAACTCTATCAATAGTTGATCTGTCTATTTCAGCGTCGCTTATAGCGGTTTGGCATGGGTTTTCAAGGCGATCAATAAGATCGGCAACCAGATCCTCAAGCTTTTCACGGGTAAACTTGATGTTTAAATGTTTTGGGCCTGAGGAGTCAGCGGTAATAAAGGGTAGGTTGACATCAGTGTCATGCACTGACGATAACTCATGTTTTGCTTTTTCAGCGGCCTCTTTCAAGCGCTGCAAAGCCATTTTGTCTCTGGTCAGGTCAATGTCCGTATCCCTTTTGAATTCTTCAATGAGAAATTCCACGATTCTTTGATCAAAATCCTCACCGCCAAGGAATGTATCACCGTTTGTGGCTTTCACTTCAAAAACGCCATCGCCGATTTCCAATATGGAAATATCGAAGGTTCCCCCGCCGAGATCAAAAACCGCCAGGAGTTCATCCTCTTTTTTATCAAGGCCGTAGGCCAGAGCCGCGGCTGTAGGTTCATTGATAATTCGCAGAACTTTTAATCCGGCAATAGTGCCCGCGTCTTTTGTGGCCTGGCGCTGGGCGTCATCAAAGTAGGCCGGTGTGGTAATTACAGCGTCAATTACCTCTTCTCCCAGATAATCTTCAGCGGTTTGCTTCATTTTCTCTAAAATCATGGCGGAAATCTGGGCAGGGGAATAGGCTCTGCTCAGGACCGCTACCCAGGCGTCTCCGTTTTCCGCGCCGATGATTTTATAGGGAACCATTTTTTTTGCTTTTTGGGCTTCAGGAGAATCAAATTTTCTTCCCACAAGGCGCTTGATTGCGTAGACAGTGTTTTGAGGGTTTGTAATCGCTTGTCTCTTTGCCACTTGCCCTACCGGTCTCTCATCGTTTTCGTTAAAAGCGACCATTGAAGGCGTGGTTCTAGATCCCTCGGTGTTGGCGATTACAATGGGTTCACCTGCCTCAATTAGTGCCACACATGAATTGGTGGTGCCCAAATCGATACCAATCACCTTACTCATATTCATTCCTCCCAGGATACTTACATCTTCAAAATCAAAATTATATTAAGAGAGACAAAAGAATACTATATTTTATCTACTTTTGTCACCCCAATTTCTAGCCCATCAACAATAAAAAATTATTGTGCATTTTCATCAGTTGTCGGGTCCCCCTTTTCATCTACCTCATTGTTTGATTCCGCCCCATTAAATTCAGAGCCGATGCCGTTTCCATTTTCGGTGGAAGCCACTAGAACTTTTGATGGTCTTAGGAGCCTCCCGTTCAATAGATATCCGGTTTCATATTCAGCAATGATTGTTCCCGGTTCCACTTCAGGATTATATATCATTGAAACAGCTTCATGATATAATGGATTGAACTTCTGTTCAAAAGAATCGATTGTCCTTAACCCCTTTTGTTGCAGCATACCTATAATCTGCCTGAAAATCAAGTGAACTCCTTCGACAAGGGATTGCTGGCCGGAAGGTTCCTGCATATGCTCAATAGCCCGTTCAAAATTATCTACAATAGGTAGAATGTCGAGGATAAGATTTTCATTGTAATATTTCTTCCCTTCCTCAACTTCCCGGGTAACTCTTTTTCGATAATTCTCAAAATCCGCCTGAAGCCGAACCAGTTGCTCTTTTAGATCTTTCAACTCTGATTCCATTTCAGGGCTGAACTTATCTGACTGTTCCTTAATGCCTTGCCCTGTTGGGGTCTTAATATCCCGTTTAACTTTTTCAGCTCTTTTCCCTGAGCCTTTTTCTTTAGAGCCATTAAACAAAATATCTCGAAAAAAATCAGCTTCCTCTTTTAAATTCAGTTCCTCATCAATAAGACCGTTGATATCGGTTAATTCAGTTGGAACATTCGGTGATTTATCTTTTGGGGCGGATTTGTCAGGAAGTTTAATCTCAGTTGTATCACTTTTTGATTCAAGAAGGTTCAGAAGGCTGTCCAGGTCTTCAGCGTCATTTTCAATGTTAACGAATTTTTCCTTAAAGCTCGTGATTTTCCCTTTGGAACCGGCTCCTCTTTTACCTTTAAATTTCTTCTGTTTCTTTTCAATTGACTCAACAGCCCGAAGAGCTTCTTCAAAAGCAGACTGAGGAATGCTTGAAAGAACGTTATTCTTTTTATCTTTCGAAGAACTCAAAATAAATTCCTGCTTGAAAAAAATACAAAAAAAATATATTCCGGCTTCAGTATTAAGGTGACCCGAGCCGAATATTCATAATATAATGAATAAATATAACGTGTTTATGGCCACCTATGTCAATAGAAATTTCTAAAACTTCTATGTTTTCTTTAAAATTATCAGCTCTTTTGCAAAAACCGGTTGATAATTAGAGGACTTTTTACCAAGGAAAGTACTGTTTTGGAAAAAACAGGGCATAATTCCTCAAATGTTTTGATAAATTTTATCTTTCTTTGATTTTCTAAAATCCTTGGTTAAAATTTTCCGGATTAAAGATTTGAATTGTAGCGAAATATTGAAGCATGCCATATAATAAAATCTGTTTTACTGTTCAATTTTATTAAGGTGCCAAATGAAAGTTGGAATTATCGGGGCCGGCATGGCTGGTTTGTCTTGCGCTGATTTTCTCGGCAGGCGGGGAATTGAAGTAGCGGTTTTTGATCGGACCTCTATTCCGGGAGGCAGATGCGTTACAGAGAAAATCGATGGTTATAACATTGACGCCGGTGCCCAGTTTTTCTTTAACAAGGATATTCAAACCAGGCAATTGGCATTTCGACTTGGCTTAAAGAGTTCTTGCCTGCCCTTGAAAAAACCATTTGGGTTTTTAAAAAGAGGGCGAATAAATGATTTTATACCCTCCTTGGATTCTCTTCCTAGATATTTTTGGTCTTTTTTCAATTATGATGGGACTTCAAGTGGTGAAAAGCTTCAATGGTTAAGATTCGCGGCATGGGTGAAAACCAAAGGAAACTTATCCTGGAACGGCTCCCCAAAAGGGCAAATGTTCAATGGTTACAACGTAAAGGAAGTAATTTGTGAAAAGTTTGGAAAAAAGTTTTGTGAAAATTTTATTAGTCCATTGGTAAGTTCGTGGTTCTTAAAGGAACCCCAGGAGATATCAGCGAAAGCCGGGTTGGTTTTTTTAGCGGCGTTACTTTCCGGACAATGGGTTACCATGGGAGGAGTTGGATACTTCTCCAAAAAAGTGGCGCAGAAAATAAAGAAAATAAGATTGAAGCAGGAAGTATCAAAGGTCGAAGCGGATGAAAAATCGGCTATGATGCGGGTTGGTGAAAAAGAATTTCGTTTTGACCAGATAGTGGTTGCCACCGACGCGGTTGATGCCGCCAATCTTTTAAAATGGGCGCCGGTTTCAAAGGAACTTGAGAAAATAAAATATTCTCCAGCTCCAATAGTAGTGCACGCTCTTGATAGAAGACCTGAAAGAATCGCCAACAGATATTGCATCCTTGCTCCAAAAAAGGAGGGACGCCCTTATGTTAGCGTTGTCAATTCTTCGGCAAAATTCATTGGCAATGTGCCGCCCAGAGGAACCGCTCTTAGCTGGTTCATCTCCGGAAGCAAAGGGGCATCATGGATAAAGGAGCCGGACAATCTGCTTCTTGAGAGAATTGACCACGAAGCCAAGGGTCTGTTCTTAGGCTATCCGGAACCGAAATTTACAAGAATTATTCGCTGGAAAAGGGCTATGGTCGCGCCAAGCCCCGGCATTACCGTGAATATTGGGACCAGAGTCAATTCCCGCTTATACCTGGCTGGTTCATATCTCTATTCCAGGGGAGTCGAGGGAGCGATCTTATCCGGGCGAAAAGCCGGCCAGGCCATCAGGGAAACCCAGGGTCGGTAGAAACGTGGGCAGGCTCAGGCCTGTCCCACGCCACCTGTTATCTTTGACCTACGCCGCCAGCCCACGCTGCCCGTTTTCTTTGACCTATGACGCCTATCGGTGGTGAATATTAGCGCCTTATCGTAGGGGCGGTTCGCGAACCCCCCACCCCGTTTTGAGGCGGAATTATTAATGTTTTTCACATAGCGGTTTTTAAGCTCCCGGGCGTACTCTTTTTTTAATATGAATAGGGCATAAAAAAA